>CAYJOY010000006.1:742-7438 GCA_964371885.1 uncultured Lentimicrobiaceae bacterium
TGGCTTCGGGGTGTTTTTTAATGAACTGTGGAAATATTTCTGTTAAAAAATAATCAATTCCCTCTCTGTTTGGGAGCCAAGACATGCTCCCTATGTGGAAGAAATTGTTATTAAGCAATGTTGAATTGCAATGGTATTTTTTTAAATCGATACCAAATGGGAGCAACTTCGCATTGGGGATATTATAGTTCTGTATAGCAAAATTCCTATCTATTTCTGAAATAAAAAAAGTAGCATCTACCCTTTTCATCATTTTTAACTCATATTTTTTCAAAGACGGAATTAATAGCCGTATACCCCAACGCTGTAAAAAAGAGGAGTTGTGCTCTACTAAACGATTCCAAATGGTATACTCAATATTATGTTGACGCAATAGTACTTTGGCACACGAATGCTTGCGCACTAAAGGGAGATAAGGTGTGGCAAACAAAGACTCTAAAATAACAATATCATAGGTATTATTCAATAGGATAGATTTCAACTTTTTTTCTACTTTCTTAGATGCAAAACGTTGCACATGGTACGATTTCCCTCGCATCCATGTTACAAAAGCATCTAAAAACTTGATTTTCGTATCTACAAATACAGATTGAAATGCTGTCTCTTTTTTAAAATCAACAAATTCACCATCATCTATTACAGGATGCTTCGCTGTTTCCATAGAAAAGAGGTGAAGCTGAATCTTGTTCTCCAATATCCCTTTCGATAAATGGTAGGAGGCAATGCAACCTCCATCAACTGGTGGGCACGGGGGTTTATGACAAATTTGTAGAATTTTCATCTTTTCTTTTTCTCAATTTTTTAACAATCGACAATTTTAAGAACCACTTTTTATATTCCTCTGTAGACAACAGCGACGAATCGATGGTAGCCTTATAAATTAAAAACAGGCCAATCACTAAGAAAATGGCGGTAGAGAGCCAAGATCCTACTAGAATGGGGAGCGTGCCGCTTGCTGCCATCTTTTCACCTATTATCGAAAAAACGAAGTCCACTTCTGCCGATCGATACTGTTTCATACGCCACTTTATATCTTGCTTAGTAGAGGCAGTGGAAGAAGTAGAGGCTTTGGGAATCATTTTTGCATAATTCAACACTTCCAATTTCTGCTTATTCGTAATAGAATCATAATAACAAAGCGGAGTAGAGGAAAACGTATCAATTATTACATTTCTTTGCAATGCGTAAATATCGAAATAGTAGAGTGTCTTTTTAAGGGCATTACCAAACTGTTGATACCTGTCGTCTATTATTACCTTCATCTCTTCCATCTCTTTCCGTATTTCCGAATTAGGTAAAGCTTGCACTTGCGTCTTATAAAAGTCATTATCTTCATTCTGAAATTCGAAAGAGGTAAGGTCGAAGCGCTTATATTGCTCTTTAAAGACTGAGCGTGCCAACGGATATTTCGATTTGTTCTCCGAATTTTTCGATTCATCCCAATAAAAACCATCATAAAGGGTAAAAAGCATATACTTTTTATCATCAGTCATCTGCATTTTCCCTTTTTTTGCGTAGGTTACAGTTACGTTCTTTCTGCTTTTTGAATGGTCGTAAGTTATGATGTCGTAAATAGTGGTATTATCTGCATCTTTTTTGCCCACTCTTATGGTAAAATTATCGAAACCTGTAAAGAATACCCCTTCTTCTATAGAGAGGGCTGGCTTCGTATCGCGTATGTTGGCGAGCAACGAACGCATCTCGAAATAAGATCTAGGGGCTATGTTATTCGTGAAAAAGAAAGAAAATAGGGCTGTACAACAGACGAAGAAAAAGATAGGAATATAGAGTTTTATGAGTGGTATTCCTGCCGATTTGAGTGCTACAATTTCGTAATTCTCTCCTAATTTCCCGAAAGCCATCAACGATGAAAGCAGTACGGCCAATGGTACTGCTAACGCAACAAAAGTTGCTGATGCATAGAACAGCAACTCTAGGATAATAATTATTTCTAAACCTTTACCTACCAAATCGTCGACATATTTCCATATGTACTGCATAAGTAGGATAAAAAGGGCAAAGAAAAATGTGAGGACGAAAGGCCCTGTGAATTTACTAATTAAGTATCGATAGATTATTTTCACGAACCGTATGGGTTATGATTAAAAATCTCCGAAAGTGTTCTCTAATTGTGCCAATGCCTTTTCTGTTTGTTCATCAGATGGGGCAACGCCGTGCCAAGCATGTGTGCCCATCATAAAATCGACACCCATTCCCATTTCTGTTTTCATTACAATTGCTATTGGTTTTCCTTTTCCTAATAGGTTGTTCACTTGCTCGAATGTTTGTGAAAGTGCCTCCATATTGTTTCCATCTACTTCCAGCGTTTCAAAACCAAAGGCTGTGAGTTTCTCCGACAAATTTCCCAACGAGCAAACATCCTCTAAAGAGCCATCTATCTGTTTCTGATTATAATCGATGGTTACAACTAGGTTATCGAGTTGTTTTGAACCTGCGTACATAAATGCCTCCCAATTTTGCCCCTCTTGCAATTCACCATCGCCTGTAAGAACATAAACAGTGGCATTATCATTATTCATTTTTTTAGCCACTGCTACACCAGCAGCAACAGAAACACCTTGTCCTAATGAACCAGAAGCAACACGAATACCTGGTAGATTGTAATTAGGGGATGGGTGCCCTTGTAAGTTAGTTCCTAATTTACGGAACGATGCCAGCTCTTCTAATGGAATATAGCCAAACCGTGCCATTACACTATACAGCACTGGAGAAATATGACCATTAGATAAGAAGAACATATCTTGATTGTCCCCATTAGCTTTTACAGTTTCAGGAGAACTAATATTCATTTGTTCAAAAAAGAGATAGGTTAAAAAATCGGCGCAACCTAAAGAGCCACCTGGGTGCCCCGATTTAGCCTTATTTACCATTCTTATAATATCGCGGCGTACCTGTGTAGCCAATTTAACCAATGTTTCTAAATTATTTTTCACGAATTTTGTTTTATATTTTTTTTGAAATACTTTTTGCTATTCTCTCCATTTCTTCCTTTGCAATTGCCAGTCTTGGCTTAGTAAAATCTAAATCATTATCATTAGATATTGGGATGAGATGTATATGTGTATGCGGTACCTCTAAACCTATTACTGCAACACCCACTCGTTGGCAAGGTATTGCTTCTTGAATTGCTAGGGCTACTTTTTTTGAAAATAGGATCATTTCTGTAAGAATATCATCCTGCAAGTCGAAGAGGTAATCATTCTGTAATTTCGATACCACTAATACATGACCCTTCGCCACTGGGGAAATATCTAAGAACGCATAACAATGTTCATTTTCTGCGATGAAATAAGATGGGATATCTCCTTTAATAATTTTAGTAAAAATGGTCTCCATTTTATCTTGTTACTTCTAAAATCTCAAACTTTAATATTCCCGCAGGAGCTACCACTTCAATACAAGCACCCTTTTCTTTACCTAGCAACTCTTTAGCTATTGGGGAACCAACCGAAAGTTTACCTGCTTTTATATCCGACTCCGACTCTGGCACTATGGTATAGGTTGAGGTTACGTTTCTATCAATATTTTTGATAGTAACCACAGAATATATCAATATTTTCGACAAGTCTAATTTCGACTCATCTAATATACGGGCATTCGAAACTAATGTTTTCATTTTAGATATTTTGAGTTCTAGTAACCCTTGCGCCTCTTTTTCAGCATCATATTCTGCATTCTCCGAAAGATCACCTTTATCTCTTGCCTCAGCAATTGCCGCAGAAACTTTTGGTCTTTCTACTGTCTCTAACTCTAATAATTCTTGTTTAAGAGCATTTAAATCTTCTTCAGTATAATATTTTATTTGTGACATAACTAGTTATTTATATGTAATAAAGAGGCTTTGTGAGAGCCTCCTTATTATTTTTGTTAATTTAATCTGATTCTCTTAGAGCGCTAATCTCACGCCTAAATAGTGGTTACCACCCCATTGACTTGTAAAACGGTATGCGTAATCAAAAATAAGCTGTTGACGTTTGTTCTTTTTAGAAAGAGGCGCCGCTACACTTGCACCTACTGAAGGGCCTGTATAGAAACTTGTACGAACAGCATCAGTTAGTGGTGCCATATCTAAAACATAACCAGCACGTACCATAAAAATGTTTTTAAATCCGTACTCCATACCTACTGCTACTTCGTCGGCTGAGTATGCATTAGCAGTAAATGTACCTGCTAATGTTAAACGGTGTAAAGCATCTAAACGCGTTAGTCCCTCTTCTTTTCTCATTTCTTTGTCCATTGTTTTATATGTACCTGTGAAGAAAAGGAAGTCGTAAGAAACTGCGATAGAAAGCGCCGTTGGTAATTCATATAATGCTGAACGTTGCTCCATTGTTAACTCGTGTTGAGAGTCATTAGGAACTACACGCAATGATAAACCATCACCTTTATAACTCATTGGAAGACCTATATTTCTAATAGCAACACCAATTTTAAAGTTTTCGTATGCACCAGTTACGTACTGAACACCCGCATCGATAGCGATACCATTAGCTTTTACATCGGTAATAGATTCGTTAATAATTTTCACAGAGATACCCGCATGGATATACTTGTTGAACGATTTCGCATAGTGAATACCAATCCAATTCAATTTAGGAGAGAACATTGCGGCAGTACCTTCAGGCTGTTCTACCGTAGTAACAGGAATATCGCCGAAAGTCATGTTGAATAGAGAAACTCCTAAAGTTCCTAGGTCAATTTTTCTACCCTCTGAATTGGTCTTTGTTAGTCCTTGTGCTATAGCTACACAGTTGATACCTATATTAGCACCTGAACCTGAGAGATATTGGGTACGTGTAAACCCAATTTCTGTTTTTTTGATGAATGCGCTACCAGCTACATTCGAGTATAGAGCCTCTATACCTCTAATGTCGGCAACACCCGCATTTCCCCAACCATTCGTTCTAGCCCATGGGTCAATTAACAGGTGCTGAGCACCTGCTTGTCCCGAACGGTCTTTATTTCCTGCCATTGACTCGCGAGGAAGCATGAAAGCTACCAGCGAAATGCAAACGATTAAAGTTTTATATATATTCTTCATTGTCTTAAATTTTAATTTCGTTAATAGATTCATTATATGTTAGAAAGAGTTTAAGTCGGTAGGTCTCATTGCACAGAAGAATTTTAACGTTCTATTTCCTATACCAGGAGCATCTACGTATATGATGTAAACACCGCCTCCAATTGGGATATTTGCTTGGTTTTTCAAATCCCACTGTATAAACGTGGTTCCAGCATCTATCTTGTTGAAAGTTCTAATTAATGTACCGTTCACTGTGTATATTGAAATATCACATTTTTCTGGTAAGTTCGTAATTTTGATATAATTCTCTAACGCCGTCGACTCATAAGTAGAGAATCCATAATATGGGTTAGGAACGATATTAATATCTTCTAGTATCTGTTCGCTAATGATCTCTGCTTGTTTAAAGTCAGGAGCTATATCTTCAGTAGTAAAAGAGTATCTTGGCATACCTTGGTTGTGCGCCACTTGTTCAGCTGGTGCATCTGCTGCATCATAATACCAACGAGAAGCATAACGTAGGTAAGGACGGGTAACTCTCAACTTAACTGTAATCTCTGAAGTTCCCCAATTTTCTTCTTGCAAGAATGCTTGTGTTGGAATATTAGTCCACATTACATTGTTGAAAAGTTGCATTTTATGCAGTGTTCTTTGGTATTGATCTTCTGTTTCATTAGTTACAGCTTTGAATTTTTCTTTTAACCAAGCAGCTTCGTCATATACGCCACAATCGAACCAGTTTCCACCTGTTGGTAAGTTTCCTCCATTTTTAACAAAACCTGCAAGGCCATTATTCGATGACATTGGTAAGCTTTGAGACACATACTCAGCACCGTTATAACTACGCGTTTGGAACAAATCGCTTCTTGCTGCGTCTAAATAAGTAGAGGCCGTATTTCCAGAGCTATTCATAACATATACATAGTGCATACCGCCTAATGCCAAGGTTGGAGCTTCAGTGTAATCGCCTATATTACGTGCTACATCCCATAAAAACTCGAAGTCAGCTTGACCTATTGAAACCATAGTATCTGCACCTGTTTCTTCGATAGTAGTTTTCATATATCCATAAGTTTGGGTTGGGTTGAAAAGCATGTCATCACCATTGTCTAGTTTTAACGATGAGTTTTCTGCAAACATGATATTTAATCTTTCCCCTGTTTCTATGTTTATAGCATAACCTGGGAACCATCCTAAACCTTCAGTGCCATCCGCACCAAAACCATCTGTAGAACCATCTGGTAAACCATTTTTACCTACTGATAAGGATTTACGAGGTTCTTGCTTAAGCGCACCACCCACAGACAGTGTTGGGTCATCACAAGCTTCTAAAACCACACATCTTGTCCATAAACTTTGATCTGGAGTATAAACGATATCCACAGAATAAACATTGGTTAATGTAGGGTTAAAACCAGGGTTCGTACGATTAAAGTCTAGATTTACCACTGTATCTGGTTGAAGTATAGTTGTAAAGTCGTAATATGTTCTATAAGGTCTAGCTACGGTACCAGCAAAAGTTGTTGAGTCTGGTTGTACTATCCAAGCTTGTGGGCCACCATCATAAGGCGATGTTAATTGGTAAGGTGCCCATGATAAAGTGTTTTCAAACTGCGATGATGGATCTCTCCATGCTCTAATAGTTTGCCCTG
>CAYJOY010000006.1:7538-16331 GCA_964371885.1 uncultured Lentimicrobiaceae bacterium
TGGGCAAATGTAGTTTGGTTTATATAGTTTAATCCTCCCTCATTTCCACTTTCGAAATAGGCTGCTAAGTCTTCTTCATAAATTTTGAAATCTGCGTTAAGTACTGAAACTGAAATTCCTAGAGGGATAAATAGCTTCTCATTAATTTGTGAGATGGTTGAACCACCATCAAACGAGCGAATTACATTATTATCAATATCCACATAAACTGGTACGCTATCCTCATCAACAATTGCTCTAATTTGGTCATCAGTTACCTCATCTGCAAATTTAAGTCTCCAACGCGTTTCTCTGTTCACTTCTGGGTTAATATAAGTATCAGTAGTTCCTTCAATTGTGTCTGGAAGATTATAAAGTTCAACAATATAATTAAACGGTTGAAGTCTAAGAGGGTCTATTACTTTCACATTAATAGGACCAGCATTTCTTTCGTACTGTAACTCATTATATTTCCATCCGTTGCTTGGATCTAAGATTTTAGCTTTAGTTTCTTCTGTAAGTTCTAGGTTGAAACCACCATTACCTTGTCCTTCTAAACGGGTAATCATAGGTTGTGTACCATATTCAGCATTTAATACAGTACCTGTATTTTGAGAACTTACTGGATGCGGGCTAGCGGTATGAACAGGGATTGAGGAGCCACTTGCAATTTTACGACCTGCTAAATAAGGTCTACTTTGTCCTAATAAGCCATTTTCAATATTTGGGTCTATAGAGAACGCCGCATATTCGTTATAAGCGTACGCTATCACTAAAAAGTGATAATCTTTATAGTTTACTAGTGTTTTGGTACCTGATGCAAATTGATCCTCTGTTATTTCTAAAGAGTGATATACACCTGTGTTAGTACCATCTACCATTTCAGTAGGAACTGAGGTACCTAACGCTTCATCGAATGTCCAGTTTACTAACTGTCCTACTGGCGAACCGTCCGCACGTTCATTAATAACATCACATTGCCCTACTAAACGCGCTACTGAATTATCATGTATTTCAGCAATACTTACGTCAGCATTCTTTAACTGATAAATTTGATATCCTTCAAATCTGTAAAATCTATCATACTCAACTTCCTCTCTCACTATTTCCGATGTTTCAAAATAATAAGTACTATCAGGAGTAACGATTGAATCTGTTACAATTAACATGGTTTCATTTACATAAAACTCTGCGATTGAGTTATCAACTTCTTCATAAGACTCATTCACATTATTACTGTTAGGGTCATCATTTGTAATATAAAGTACCAATTTATTTTCTAATTCTCTAATGTATACATCTGGAGCATCTGGTCCATCTAACACTTTAAAGCAATTTTCGAATAAAGATTGACATTTATCGTCGGCAATTTTCAATAACTCTACCGATGCATAAGCACCACCTTGAGAGGCACGTGCCCATGGAATACCTACAGTAATATAGTTAACTGCACCACTTTGTAACGAGAAAGGTCCAGCAGACTGCATAAAACGTCTGTCTCCATAGGTGTTACCAGCCTGTGATTCAGTCCAAGGAGTTTCAGCATAATCTGCATCTGTTGGCACTACTCCTTGTGTACCCCAATTACATGGGTCTGTACTACCTGGGAACATGAAATCACATTCAGGACCTGTTGCACCAGTGTTAGGGTGTGCATTTTTACCATATCTCATTTTTTGTCCATCATTCCAATGTCCAGTTAACATTCTATAATATTCTACCGCTGTTGAAGGGTCTCCAATTACAGAGTTATCATTATTATGATATACGAATCTTCTCATACCAAAACGTTCGTTATCAACGATGCTATCACCAAAGTTAACACCATTAATACCCATTTGGTCATTTTCTCTACCGTCAATTCCTAAGCCTAAATATCTTTCACAATAGTCGGCTGCAGCCACACCACCCATAAAAGCCGAATCGGCATCAAAAGCTGGGTTATCGTACCCGTCAGCATCAATATAAGGACCTTGGAAAAAGTAAACCACGCGTTACATCACAACCTACATAGTCATCTTGAGCAAAACCTAAATCTGGGTCAACCCACTGAGAGAAATAAGTATCTTTAAGTGTAGTAGAAGATCTGTTAATAATTTCGTATGAGTAGAAAGTCATATTATTAATTTCGTCGTTTGTCGCAAATGCAAATGCTTGTCCACGAACTTCAAGACCAATAGGTAAACCACCCGATTCTGAGTGTACATTTCCTCTATCATTAAATATCCAGAATAAGGTTTCATCACCTTTTAGCACGTGGTCGGCATAAATCATTTTATTATCATGGTATTCAGTGGGGACTCCTAATGTAGGAGCTTTGGTTTCCCACCATTTACGTTCTGGTGTCCATGGAAGTTCATCGCGAGCAGCAAGTGCTATATTTTCTGGAGTCCAAGGACATAATGCATTATCAAGGTCATAGTATGGGTAATCTCCACCTTCTGGGTTATACTCATCATTTCCATCTACATCGTAGTAAGGTGCTAAGAATGGAGACTGATTACCTGAGCCATTACCTGGCCAATCTCTAATACTTGCTGGCATAGAGTACGATGGGTCTACATTTTGGCGGGCAATATGTTCCACTACTTCAGATCTGGTGATTTTAAATAGTTTATCATAATCGCGACATGTACTTTGACTTACCGAAGCAGTACCCACATCAAGAGGGCCTGTCCAATAGTCATCCCCTATTTGTCTAAAACGTACCGCAGCTAATTTTAGCTGTCCTGTAACATCATAACCACCAATCCATAGAGCGGCTGCAAACATTGAAGTTTTACCTGAACCTCTAGGAATTTCGTATTCTGCAATCTCTCTCGACCACATAGTACCGTTGGTTTCAATATATGCTCTTACGTTGTTAATTGTTAATTCATTTGAGTTCGTTGCTGGTAAACAACTTGCCTCAGATTTAGCTGCTTTCATGCGAGCTGCTGGGACATTGGCCTGTCCTACAAACTTTTCTCCTCTCACATTGCCCATAAGCAATACTGCGAAGAAAGTTGTTAAAACTAAAATTCTATTTATTTTATTCATATTTTATAATTTTCAGATTTTATTAGAAACCAAATTGAATACCTAAGTTAATACGTGTTGGCGAACTGTAATAGTATGGATTACGCATTAACATGTTATAATAATTTTCGTATGATGTAGCAGAAACTTGTTGATCTAAGAAGGTCATCCCTTCAGAAGTTGATAAATATCCATCATCCTCTGGACTACCTGTATAATCATAAACAAATACAATATTTTTGAAATTAAAGATATTTTGAATATCTAAATATGCAGTAATATAACCTTTTCTAGATTTTGCTTTACCTTCAGAAGATTTTTTATTATTTAGGTTTACAGTCCAAGACTTGTCAACTCTCACGTCGCATTGGAATATCCAAGGCATAAATGAGCCATTAATAGAACCTTGAAGCGAAGATTTACCTCTACCAGCTATTCCAGAGCTTGCTGTACTTGAGCGGCTATAAGGCATACCTGATGCAGCTGAAGCTAAAAATGTGATCCCTGCGTTTTCGAACCATTTAATAGTTTTTACTGTTTTAGTACCATCTTTTGCTACTTTTTCTTTCTGACTTTCTGGACCATCATATTCAGTACCTGTTCCAAAACGGATGTCTATGTTTGCAGTGATACGGTGTCTTTGGTCGTATGCTAAATTATTTAATGTTCTTAAGTTAGGCTGACCTGACGCGATAATTGCTGCATTTGAAGTTGCATCAGAACCTGTACCTTTTGCAAATTGCAATGTGTAGTTTGCACGTAAGTTAACATATTTGTCGGCACGTAAGTTATAACCGAAAGTAAAACCTTGTACTGTACCAAAGTCGATATTATCGTAAGAGTAGTAAGTTGCTGGATACGCACCTGTAAAACGGAATGTTTGAATTTGGTCGCGTTTTTCAGAGTAATAAGCAGCAATACTAACTGCTGAGTTTTCCCCAATTTTTTGACGGAAACCGATTTCGTAGTCGATACTTTTTTGTGGTTTAAGATTAGGGTTGTTAATAATTGCCGTTGGGTTATTTTCAATAAATAGGTAAGATACTGGGTCTAAAGATAAATTGGTTGGACGATAAGTAATGATATTGTAGTGGGCGTAGAATAACGACACATCAGAAACTGGGAAAGAGAAAGAGATACGTGGCATGAACGAGATTTTGTCCCATGGGTTATAATCTTCGAACGCATTACCACTTACTTTAGAGATAGCACCATCCACTAAGCCTTCTTTAATGATTGGTCCGCCTTGTGCTCCTAAGATAGAAGTTGGGTCGCTAATTTCCTTACCAGATGCATCGAACCATTGGTTTCCATTACGATAACCTACGATTGAATAATCTCCCGCTTGTTCCGCTGTTTGGTCTTTAGAGTTCAAATATACTACCCAATCGTTAGCTTGCGCATCGGTTGGTAATGAGTTGGCAAAAGCAGATTGCACAGCTTCATTTTCGTGATTTCTTAATTCGTTTACAGTGTATGCTTCTCTAAACAAATAAGGGTCTTTTAACACTTGTTGGTTGGCATCAAAATAGTCGACACGTAAACCAACATTGAAGAGTAAGGAGTTGATTGCGAATTTGTCTTGTAAATACAACGCCATATATATCGGTTCGTAAGCACCAATGCTAAAGTCATATTCCATTCTTCCAGTTTCAGGATTTACTGTTCCAAAGAATTTCTTAATTGAGCTAGACTTATCTCTTTCATCGTATTTTTGTGTTCCTGTATAATCGTAACCTGAATAGCTTACTAAAGGATCTCCTAAACCGTTCATTAACTCATACTGAGAAAACATTCCCATCCCTAAATTATCGTACATAGTAAGGTCGTAGCTATCAATGTCTATCCATTGATTATCGTAGCCATTAGGATCCATTCCTAACTCTTCTCTTATTACTCTATCAAATTGAGGTTGGTCTGCAAGGTTTACTAACCAATTATAGTCAATTTGTGCTGAACCATCAGGGTTTTCAGAGTAGATAGGGTTAGAGAAGTCGATTTGTTGCATGTGCCAATTTTGTCTTTGGCGCATGTACTCCCATAGAGAGAATGCGCTAACACCCCAAGAACGATAAGTTAACTTTTCGAAGTCGAAACCAAGCTTAATTTCATGATTTTTCAAGTTCATTGACAAACTTGCTTTCGCACCTATTGAGTTATTGGATGATTTTGAATAGCCTCCAAACGCAGTTCCTGGCATATTATACATTCCATATACACCACCTGGAACTTCTCCATTTAATAATGCTCCAAATTGTTCATATAAATTTCTATCGTAGTTCCCCATTAACGCATCATAGTTATCGCCATAATAATCTCTGAAAAACTCATCGGTAAATGTGTTGTAAAAGTTATTAGTATACGTTTCTAGGTATGTATTAGGGGTAAAGCCTTCTATACCTAAAGAAGAACCTGGTTGGTATACTAGATTTCTATCGGGGCTATCTGTAAATACTAACACATCTCTAAACACATCGTTACCTACTTGGTAGCCATCTTGCCACGATTCTGCTTGAAGTGCACCTTCTGGACGGAAATTTGGGTCTCCATACCAAGTATACACTCTTTCACGTGTTTGGGTAAACTTACCTACATAGCCATAATGGAAGAAGTTATCTTTATGAATCGCATCTTGCGATAATGTGGTCCAGTTAGTATAGTTCACATTAACGTCGTACATTAAATTCTTAAGAATAGCCGAATCTGAGGTATTTGTTTTTACCCTGTGGCTTAAACGTGCGTTCATACGAATAGTTTGGTTAATAGTTTCCTGCTGATTAATATTACCAGTAGTAGGCATGAATAATGTGCTACTTTGACTCCAATTGGTTCCGCTATATTTACCATATTGATAAGAACCACCAACAGAAAGGCGTATATTATTAAGGCTTTTTCCTGTTGATTTATTTTTGGCACCTGCTAGTAGGTCTATTTTCCCTTGTAAGAAGTATGTCCAAGACTCCACATTGTCGCGAACTCTTTGTTTATAGAACGATTCTTCAGTAAGGTATTCGGCTGCATTTGTGAATGCGCCTAACGTTTCCATATTATAAATATATGGGTTTGTTGCGATGTCGTTTATTACGTCGTCGTTTGCTTTCCAGGTACCACCTCTTGCAGGGGCAGCATCTTTATCGTAAGTTGCTTCGGCCGTAAGTAAGAATCCCATAATTGCTGGGTCTTTATCGGTTTTACCTTTAATAATAGGACCCGATATTGCACCTGCTGCTAAGAAGTTGTTATAACCATCTAACGAACCTCTAATCTCTGCCGATCCGTTATAAGTTTTAGCAACCCCACGTGTGGTAATTACGGTAAATGAGGTACCATCACCATATTCAGCAGGGATACCCCCTTGAATAAGCTCAGCACCTTCCACCGACTGCATTGAAACTACGCTACCACCACGAACACGAACACCGTCGATAATCATTTGCTGACCATCTGGACGGTTACCTCTGTGGAAAGATTCACCCGATGCACTCGAGGAAACCCCTTCTAGGTTGTTTAATGCTGCCGAAATAGAACGACCTGGTGTTTGGCGAACCTCATCACCTGTCATTTTTGAAGAAGAGGTGGTTTGGTCAATGTCGAAGATTGGTGGTTTGTAAGTTACAACAACCTCACCTTCGATAGTGTTCGACTGACAATTCACTGTCATGTCGACAAACCTAACCTCTGAAGCAGAAACATAAATACCTGCTTGACGTGTCGTATTCGGACAAGTCATTGTACCACCAGCCACTAGGTCGTATGTACCTGCACTAATGTTGAAAATTTGGTATTCACCTTTTTCATTGGTTCGAGAACCGTCTACTAGTTTACCTTCTTGTTCCAGTAAAACTTGGAGGAACGGAACTGGAGACCCTGCTGGATCTTTCACCACACCTTTGATTGTACTCTGCGCCATGGCTGCATTTCCAATACAAGCTATTACACATAGTGTAAAGAGTAATTTTTTAATCATATTCGTTTAACAATATTTAAAATTTTTAATTTTACATAATTTACGGCGGTAAAAATACATAATTTTACCTAATTAGGATATTATTTTTATCAAAAAATTCATATTTTCTTAATCATTTAATTATAAGGTCTTTTTAATATTTCAGAGTATACCACTGCTATTTCTGGGTCGAAGTGAAATTCTTCCTCGTCCTCTTCTCTACCTATCTCATTATCAGCAATATTATTAATAATTACTGGTTCTAATTTTTGAAATTTTGATTGATATTTATTTGCTTTATTTATCGAACTGAGTTCGTCATTTAGGAATGGAGATGTTGCATTCTGGGCAGTTTTTTGGACGTTTTTGCGCAAAGTGGTAGGTGTTTCCTCCAAAATCACGTCAGGAATTTCATCGTCATTATAGGGATCGTATTCATCATACCTATCCTCTTGTTCGGGATGCGGCGCGCCTTCGGGTTCTTTCTTAGGTTTCTTTATGAAGTAGTACACTGCTGAGAGTGCTATCATTACCAGAAGCTGTAATATCGACGAATCTATTTCCATGGTTTCTGAATAAAAGGTTATATATCTGTTTTTATTTTTCCATCATTTTTTCGAATTTCACTTCGTTGTAAATTCTTGTGATCACCTTTTTTGTTGAAAGGGCGAAGTTACTTCTCATCATCCAATCGTAGTAAGCGGGCTCTTTTGTAAAAACTGTTTTTACAGGAATCCCTTTATGCTTTCCTATATTAAAAATTTCTTGGTCTTGATTATTCAACACCACTACCCCAACCATGTCTACAAATATATTATCCTGCGACAGTTGGCTGAAGGTATCGATTGTATTTTCGAATTGGTGCACTTCCTTTGTTTTTTTATCTTCAAAAGAAGTTCCTTCATACATGGCCACTTGCCCTTTCAGCACTTCGTAAGTAGCACGAGTATCGGCCTCTGCGGCATGAGCATTTTCGAGTGATTTTCCGCAGTAATACTTTAATGCTGCCACCAGTGTTCGTGGCTCCATTCTATAGAAAATGGTTTGTACATCGATACATTTTCTATCTCTCATATCAAAATCGATACCAGCACGTAAAAGTTCTTCTACTAGTAATGGTATATCAAACTTATTGGAGTTGTAGCCAGCTAAATCGCAACCCTCTAAAAAAGCTACTATTTCAGAAGCTACCTCGGAAAAAATTGGTGCATCTTTCACCTTGGTATTAGTAATTCCGTGCACTTCTGTTGCTTCTTGTGGGATAAGCATCTGAGGGTTTATCAGATACGTTTTAATCTGCTCACTTCCATCAGGCATAACTTTCAGTAACGCAATTTCTACTATTCTATCGTTAACTACATTTAAACCCGTCGTTTCTAGGTCGAAAAAAACAATGGGTTTTTCTAATTTTAAATTCATTCTTATTGTTTTATAAGTTTGTGCGTTCCAATTATTTTGTTATTATTTTTCAGTGTAATGAGGTAGAACCCTTTTGGGAGGTGCGATAAGTTAAGAGAAGTTTGATTCTGAACATTGTGTTGTTCAATAATTCTTCCGTACATGTCCATTAATAGTAGATCGGTTGGTTGCGTGTTGATATTATCTATTTCTACGATACAATAATCGGAGGCTGGGTTTGGGTATATTTTTGTTGTTACAATTTGGTTATTTTCTATTGATGTTGGGTCGAATGGCTTCCCTACCACAGGGCGAATCATTGGGCTCCCTTTTAAGATGGGCTCTTCCCATTCTGTATATACTCTATATACGAAGTTTTCGCGAGCATCTGTATTTTGGTCGAATCCGATATTCAATTGTGTATTTGTATTTTGCACAAATCCTACAAAGAA
>CAYJOY010000006.1:16341-23587 GCA_964371885.1 uncultured Lentimicrobiaceae bacterium
TGTATCTGAGGTTGCATTCCAGACGGTGAGTGTAAAGGGGACTACATTTTGGTCGTCGTATACATGGTTAAACATCATTCTCACTCCTCTCAGTTGGTCTGGTTGTGCTAGGCTAAACTTCACCGCCAAGGAAGTGTTTGGCGAATTGATGGGAGAGTTTATTACATAACCAGCTTCTGCGCTGCCGTCGTCGTAGGCATAATAGTTATAGAACTTTTGTTCAAAAACGGTAGTGTCGTTACCAGCAATAAAATCGTTGCTTGCCGCGCCGTGTATTTCATATATGTGAGTAACGGTAAAGAGAGCACTGTCTTGGTTATCGTATACTATTTGGTCGGCAAATGCAATGGGCGGTTCTAACACAGTTGTTGGGGTGTGTAGTAATCCTCCTGTTGCGTATGGGTGTATGTTTTCTTGAGATGGGGGACGCGTATATATTACGCTTCCATTATTTTTCTTTACATTATATTGATAACTTCCATTTTGTTCTGTAAAAGAGAGGTTCGAGATATAGTTATGGTAATTATCTTTTATGTCTGAGCTTCTGAATTGGCTCCATGGCATTGCTTGGTATTGTTTTAGGAAGGTGTTTGCGGGGAGTACGAAGGTTACATCTCCGTTTATAGGATAGAAATCATCTTTATGTCTATCGTCGTTCAGATATATATAGTCAATGTTCCACTGATCTACGTTTCCACTCCAGCCAGCGTGATCTAAGTTTTCTAAAGAGGCATAGTTTCTAAATCTAAATTGAAAATTTTCTCTAAAATATTGCGGGTCTGTTATCGGGACGAGTACTTGTTTAAAATACTGTAAAGGATTTTCTGCTAACCAATCGGCCAAATCTTCACCATCTGTTCCCCATACGTGGTTCCATATTTCTTCTAGTATAAAAATTGAATCGCAGGCTAGTGTTATTATTTCACCTATTACTGCTTGGCTTTGAAAAATGTGATAGACAGTATCTGGGAGTAGGTATGGGTTCATTAATGAGTCGCCTGGTTCGTAGTTTTCACTTAGGGTAAAGGAGCAGAACTCGTATCCATGAAAAATGGAGTCGCCGGTTGCGTATCCAAACTCTAGCACTAGCGAATCTCCTTCATCGGGCTGATTTCCGAGCCTTTCCCAAGGCAATATGGGCAAGTTTAGCGAGCCCCCAGCAGGCTGGTAATAGAAGCTGAAGTAGATAGAGTCGCCCGGGTTGGTTGGGGCTCCATTAATCACATCTAGTTTTATTTCTCTTGAGATAAGGGTATCGGCAGGGAATGGCCACTCTGTTGCGTGAGAATATACCTCTCCATATTGGTTTAGTGCATCTAATGTTACACACCCCACCGAAGGTGGGTAGGCTGCAAAGGTACGATTTACATAACCTTGAAAACTGCTGAATAGCGATGGCGAAGGATAACCAGTATAGTTAGAAAAATCTTCAATAAAAGGGAGCTCTACAGCACCATAATCTGATTTTTCGTACAGTTTATACTTTTGCTTCTCGATCTCATTATTTTTCATGATCCCTGTTAAGCGCTCTTGGGCTATGGTAGGGAGGAGAAATAACATACATATAAATACAGGTACTAATTTTCTTAATTTCATGTAGCAATGTTTATTCTTCAGGGTTTATTTCTAACGATTCGTCAAGACCATTCAGTAGCAGTTCTTTTTGTTCTTGTAATTTAAGGGAGTCGCTTTTTGGGAGGTCTTTTATATCTTTGCCTACCACAAGTATTATTTTCTCTCCCATAGGGACTGGCTGTCCTGGGGCAATGGGGCGTCCTTGATACAACTGTTCTAACACTGCATTTTTATAAGGGCTCGGTTTTAGGATTGTTTTTCCTAATTTAAGACCGATAGCATCCAGCATTATTTCCGCTTGTCGCAGCGAAACGTCTATCAATAGAGGCATCATTACCATTGGTGGGGTTGGGGTAGCTACTGTAAAGTATACTTTTCTATCTTCCTTCACCCATTCGTTAGGGAGTGGGTTTTGTTTTAAGATGGTTCCTTCTTCACACGCTTGATCGTAAACATGTTCAGAGACTACAAAAACGAATTTTGCATCTAGGCTATCAGATATTAATGTTTTTACATTAGAGCCTATGAAACTGGGCATCTGTTTTTCGGATCCATGCCTCGTATATCCCCCTAATACTAATACTATAACAACAATGGTCACTATTGTAGTAACAATAGCTAACATAAAGTGGAATCCTATTTTTTTGGGATTAATAAAAAAATCTAATATTTTACGCATTGTTGCTATATTAAGGCGTTACTATCCTATTACTCTCGAATCTAACAGTTCTACCATCAATTGCTCCACATCAGTATCGCAACTTGAGAATACTTTATTATCTTTTTGCGAAAGGACAACACTATCAATTTTCTTCACTTTTGTAGGCGAACCTGCCAATCCTAACGATTCTGGGTCGGCATTCATTGTATCGGCAGCCCACTCTTCTATTAGTAAATATGGTCTTTCGTTATATAAAGCGGTATAGTCTCTTGCTTCTTCTTGCAATTCGGTAGTTGTTCTTGCATGTTTGTATTCCATTATTCTTTTCGCATTGCGTGCGCGGCAAGGTGTTGCGGAGGCGTGTACGGTAACCACAGCTGGGAGGTTTGTTTTCACAGTCTCCACCCCACGCTCTAATCGGCGTTTTACGGTAATGGTTTTTTCTGTAATTTCTACTAAATCTTCCGCGTATGTAATTTGTGGAATATCGAGTTTTTGAGCTGTTTGCGGTCCTACTTGTGCCGTATCTCCATCAATAGCTTGCAAACCGCAGAATATTAGGTCCGGGTTTATTTTTTCGATAGCTTTCGACAATGTATACGATGTTGCAAGGGTATCGGCACCTGCAAATTTTCTATCGGTTACTAAATATCCTTTATCGGCACCACGATAAATAGACTCTCTTATTATTTCGGCTGCGCGCGATGGTCCCATTGTAATAATGTGAACTTCTGCACCCTCTACTTGATCTTTTACAGCAAGTGCCATTTCCAGCGCACATAAATCGTCGGGGTTGTATATTGCTGGTAAAATTCCTCTGTTTACTGTGCCATCTGCTTTCATGGCATCTTTTCCCACATTTCTAGTATCTGGGACCTGTTTTGCTAGTACTACTATTTGCATTTTTTTCATATTTTTGTCGTTGAATTTTAACTGGCAAAAATACATGAATTTTTTTAATAAATCGACCTTTTCGTACCTATTACCATTTTTCTTCTTTCTTCTTCTTTTTAGCAGTTGTGAAGACCCTACCGATACCGATTTTAAAACAACCCCATACGATTTCAACCTCCCCCCTTATTTCCCTACACGTCTTAACATTCCGGAAGATAATCCTACCACTGTTGAGGGGGTTTCATTAGGGGAAAAACTCTTTTACGACGATCTTCTTTGCGGCTATACTGGCGATGATCCGAGTAAAAAAATGAGTTGCGGCACTTGTCATATCCGCGAAAATAGTTACGAAGTAGGAATGAACAATCCGCGCTTTCCTGATGGGAAAACCTACGGACTTTCGGGCACACCCACCCCGCACAACATGTTACCGCTTGTTAATTTAGTTTTTAACCACGAAGGCTATTTTTGGAGTGGGCTCATTCACCCATCTAATCCAAATGTTGAGCAACGGACATTAGAAGATATTGTTTTAATGGGAATTATAGCTCCTCACGAAATGAATAGCACGCCCGAGGCAGCGGTGGCAGCTTTGAAAACCAACGCTGAATATCCAGAACTTTTCCGGAGGGCATTTGGCACGCCCGACATCACAATTGAGAGGATACAAAAAGCTATAGCTCAATATATAAGGACTTTAATTTCGGGGAATTCAAAATTCGACCAATATTTACGTGGAGAAGCTACTCTTACTAACGAAGAGTGGATGGGGTATATATTATTTACGACCGAAGAGGGTGCCGACTGTTTTCACTGTCATGGAGGGGGTGGCACTCCGTTATTTACCACTAATTTATTTTACAACAATGGGTTAACAGATATTTTCGACGATCCTAATGACCGCTACTCTGTTACTCAAAATGCGTACGACCATGGTGCCTATCGCGCCCCTACCCTACGCAATATTGAGGTTACAGCCCCATATTTTCACGATGGCCGTTTTAAAACATTAGATGAAGTACTTGAATTTTACAATTCTGGATTGGTAAATTCGCCTTTTATTAGTCCGCTTATGCACAAAATTAACGATGGAGGGGCGCAGCTTACCCCTGCCGAAATAGGGTATTTAAAGGCATTCCTACTTACACTTACCGATGAAGAGTTTATTGGGAGAAATGGCAACTAGCTTCTCATACCCAGAAAGAAATGCCAAATGGTGATGCCCGCGGCAATGGTTACATTTAACGAGTGTTTGGTTCCCAATTGTGGAATTTCTATGATGGCGTCGCAGAGAGGGAGGAGTTTTTCATCGACGCCAAAAACCTCGTTTCCCAGAATAATTGCATATTTCCCATCTTTCGCGATTGGATATTCATGCAGCCACTGCGAGTTATCGACTTGCTCGATAGCAATAATGGTGTAACCTTCTTGCTTTAACTTTTCGATAGCGGTTGCATTATCTTGTTCATACTCCCACTGCACCGACTCGGTAGCCCCTAGGGCTGTTTTCGTAATCTCTTTATGGGGCGGTGTGGCAGTAATTCCACATAATACTATTTTCTCTACCGCAAAACCATCGCATGTACGAAAAATGGAGCCTACGTTGTTCATGCTTCTTATCTGATCGAGCACTACTACCAGCGGTGTCTTTTCTAACTCTTTAAACTCGTCTACAGAAATGCGCTGTAGTTCGTCCATTGAAAGTTTTTTCATCTATTTTTTTATTGATTATTGATGATAATTAAGCGTATCGGATGATTTTCTCATCTTACCATCTTATTATTCTTCATTATTTTTCTACTTTATCGGCAAGCGATTTAAACCCTCTACCAATAATTTCTTTGGCATCTTGAATGGAGAGGAATGCGTTGGGGTCTATGTTAAAAATGTATTGTTCTAGGTCGGGGATTTCTCTACGATTCACTACAGTGTAGAGTATCTCTTTTTTCTCTTTAGTATACATCCCTTTACCATCAATTATGGTGCCCCCACGTTTTAGATCGTATATGATTGCTTTACGTATTTCTTCACTTTTTTCTGAAATAATAAGTACCGTTTTATCGTCGGAGAAGCCTTGCAGCACCACATCTATTACTTTACCCATAATAAAGATGGTAAGCCACGAGTAGAGTGGTATTTTCCAATCGTTAAAAGCAATAAAGCCGAATATTACAATTACAGAATCTACCATCATGAGTTGGGTACCTAGTGGTAATTTTGTATATTTCGATAATATAGAGGCAATTACATCTGTTCCGCCACTCGAGGCTCTCGATTTAAATATTAGGCCTACCCCAATCCCCATTACTACTGCACCGAACACACTGGCGAGTAGCACCTCGTCGTGTAATTGAAAAGGGTCGGCTCCGAACACCCATACCAATCCGTCGGTAAAGAGAGCCGTTAATATAAAGCAGATAAAGGTTTTAGCTCCAAACCGAGGTCCTAATATCTTCAAACCTAATAATGTGAGCGGTAAATTAAAGCAGAGTGCTGCTATCCCGAGGGGGAAGCCGAATTTATGATGCAGTACGATTGAGATCCCATAGATGCCACCTGGTACTATTTGATATGGAGACATAAAAAATGCGTATCCCACGGCAAGGATAAATGTTCCGAGGGTTAAATATAAGTATGAGAGCACCCATTTTTTTGTAAACGGCTTATCTTTTAGAGTTAGGAATTTTGATTGGGACATTATTATTTTTGGGCTTTATCTTTTAACATGGGGACAAATTTACATACTCCAAAGGAGTGGGAATCGTAATTTACCACATCACGTTTTATTATTTTATACATCTCTTGTTCTCCTTGTCCACGTTCAATAGGTATTACCATAATTCCCCCTATTTTCAATTGTTGAAACAGCGAGAATGGTATTTCGGGGGCGCCACACGTGATTAAAATTTTATCGAACGGGGCATGTTGCGGGAGCCCAACAAAACCATCTCCATAAAAGGCAAATATATTTCGCGCTATCGTTTTTAGGAACTGCGATGTTTTTTGATATAGTTCATAGTGTCGTTCAATAGTATAAACGCGTGCCCCCATGGGACTCAGCACTGCTGCTTGGTAGCCCGATCCTGTTCCAATTTCTAATACCCGTTCATTAGCATTTATCTCTAACAGTTGCGACTGAAGTGCCACCGTAGAGGGCTGAGAAATGGTTTGTTCGCATCCTATTTTTAAGGCAGTATCGTTATATGCTTGATGGGCAAATGCCGATTGTATAAATGTATGACGCTCAATGGTTGCCATTGCCTTAATTACCAAGGGGTCGGTAATCCCTTTTTCTCTTATTAAATATTCTATCAATTGATTACGTAGTCCTGTATAGAAGTCCATAGTACTTATGTTACAAGCTTTTTTTATTTTTACTTTTAGTTTATTTCTAATGCTTTAATTCCTGGCAACACTTTACCTTCGAGGTATTGTAACATTGCTCCGCCACCGGTGCTTACGTACGATACTTTCTCAGCATGTTTAAACTTCCCTAATGCTGCTATAGAGTCGCCGCCTCCTACCAATGAGAAAGCACCATTAGCGGTTGCCTCTGCTATGGCTTCCGACAGTTTTCTGGTTCCAGTTTCAAACTTATCCATTTCGAAAACGCCTACTGGTCCATTCCATAGAATGGTTTTAGAAGCTAGTATAACCTCGCTAAATTTTTCTATTGTTTGCGTACCCACATCTAATCCTATCCAACCTTCTGCTATATTGGCATCATTGGTGGCCAGTACTTCTGCTTCATCCGAAAACCTATCGCCACACAGGTGGTCGCAGGGGAGGTGAATTTTAGTGCCATTTTTTTCTGCTTTATCGAGTATATCAAGAGCCACCGAAATCATATCATCTTCGCAGAGGGATCTTCCCACCGAATACCCTTGAGCCTTTAGGAAAGTGTAGCTCATGCCGCCACCTATTATTAAGTGGTTCACCTTTTCGATGAGATTTTCTAATATTTTTATTTTGGTTGAAACTTTCGATCCTCCAACAATAGCTGTAAAAGGGGCTACTTTTTCTTCCAGCACTTTTTTTAAGCTTTGCACTTCGCTATAAAGTAGCAAGCCTGCAAAGGCGTGGT
Source organism: uncultured Lentimicrobiaceae bacterium (assembly GCA_964371885.1). GTDB lineage: Bacteria > Bacteroidota > Bacteroidia > Bacteroidales > WCHB1-69 > CAYJOY01. Next base: position 23,556 of record CAYJOY010000006.1, read on the forward strand.
TTGGAAAAAATTGGACTATGGTTGAGGTTGAA
>CAYJOY010000007.1:0-4500 GCA_964371885.1 uncultured Lentimicrobiaceae bacterium
CCACAATTAACTTCGCATTAGGCCTTTTTATGCTGAGTAGTTTCTCAGTTGTTAAGAATGCCCCATGCGCGTTGGTACCACCATTAGCACTAATACTATTGCTGTTTATTATTTGCTTTATTAGCGCAGTGTTATTAGTGAAATTATCATCAACTGCAGTATAAGTATTGGGGTTGTTAACATCCACCATTCTTGAATTACCATTTTGAGGAAATCTCGCAATATCAATAGTACTTTGAAAGCCAATCAAAGCAAATCGTGCATTAATATGTTCATCTGGAAGTGCATCAATACTATCAATAAAATTGCTCATTGCAGTTTTTGCTGCAGTCATTTTCTGACCTCCGTTGCTCCCCATTGAGCCCGACTCATCAATAATAAGTACCACATCGTATTCTTTTGGGGGTATTGGATTGTTTCCTTGAACACAAAGCGAGACATCAAACGATTCATTTGAAGCTCCTATATTATTTGTGATAACTGTTTTTGAAGTAGTGGCTGTAACTGTTAATTGCAAGTCTGAACCAACTGAGTTAGCAGAAATTGAGAATGTCTTGCGCAAATCGGGATAGATGTCATGTTGCGCTGTGAGTGTGGAGAGAGTTCCTTGAGTTGAAGGATAAGTTAGTAATAGCACCGCATTTGCATTGTCGGCAGTAGCTACTTGAGCGTTTGAGGAGGTCCAAGTTATTACTTTTTCTCCATCCATATTTTGATTAGGAATATGGGGGTTGTATCTAATAGGGTCGTATAAATTATCGTTAGTTAATGTTGTACCGCCTAGTGTAGAGGGTTGCTGTGTTTGCAAACCAATTGGTGAAGTTGCAAACGATTGCGCTTCACGTGCAAAGGTGTAAGGTAATGCTTCTATGCCTAATAAATAAGGATAATGAGCTATTAAATCACCTTTCCAATAAAGCGTACTATTGTCGGCCTCCATTCTAAATCCTACAGTGTCTAACCCTAGAGCTTTAGCTTTCATTTGCTCTGTTGTACGACTGTAATTGATAGGGGCGGCAATATTGGTAACCGCATTGGTTTGCTCTGTCATTTGTCCATCCCAATAGTTGGTTTTAACGGTAGCACTCGTCGACTGATTATTTCCTATTATAGCACCTGTAGCTGCAACATTATTAACGGTGAGCACCCCTGTAAACAAGTTATTACGCACGGTTACATTATTACCACTTAACCATCCTACGAGACCTCCAACACCATTGTTAGCTCTATCAGTGGTAGCCTCTACTAAAATATTCCCATTGTTATAATTGTTGGCTAAAGTGAGGGTAGTAGTATTATCAGGTTGAACATAACCTAATAATCCTCCTATACGCGATACACGTGTTAGTTGCTTAGCAGTTAATTCGCCCATATTAAAACAACTTTCAATACGTATAGTAGCATTTTCATTTCCAGAGATACTACCTACTAAGCCGCCAATATTTGCACGCTCATTTTCAGTAGAGATGCTCCCTACATTGAAAGAGTTTATTATAGTTTGTGCTGTAGCTGTTGAGGAGAAAGCGCCCACTAAACCACCAATATTTAGGTCGAAATCAGCGCCCTGTGTGCGCTCTATTGAGGCGCGATTATAACAACCATCTATGGTAGCATCTCCCATTTCGCCTACTAACCCCCCAATATTTGCGGTTGCAGTAAGGTTCTGCATTATTTTAATATTTGAACCCTCTCCTATTCCAAGATGCTTGAGCGTTGCCCCTCCACTTATTGTGGCAAATAAGCCAATATTACCGCTTGTTTTATTGGTTATAGTAAGTCTTTTTAATTCGTTACCTTGCCCATCTATGCTACCGATAAAGGTTGGGATCGGTATCCATTCGCTGGATGGGTTCTCGGTCAAGTCTTGGCGTCCCATGTTCAAGTCGTTCATTAATTTATAATGAGCACTAGGGTTATTTCTTATGGCACTGAACTGTGCAGGATAGTAAATGAGATATGGATTTTCTGGAGTACCCACCCCTACATTGTTATTTCCATCTGTTCTTGGGATGAATATCCCATCATTATTAAATACCCCGAAAGTACGTAACCCTTCATGATAGTATCCGAATTGTGTTGTAGATGCTATTTCCGTATTGGCTTCATAAAGTGTCCACGTGGATGCGTTTACGATTTCACCAGTTACTAAATCTGTTGCATCAACACCATTGGTTAATGCTACACCATCTCCATTAGGTTCAACGTACACATTTTCTCCTACAAAACTCCATTGCTCGCTATTTTGTGCCCACCATGGTCGTTGTTCAATAGTATTCGATTTCTCTATTACATTATTATATATATTACCACTAAAAGGGAAGTTGGCAGCAATGATTGATTTATAGATATGGAAAACCAAATCTTCAGCTACAGCTGGTATTTGCACGTTATACCCCGGTGTTTCTGTGTTATCAAGGTCGGGAGTAAGGATAAACTTATGTGAAATATCATTCCCGAGGGTATCAACAAAACGATATTGAATATTGGCCCCTGTAGTTGTGTTCATTGCTAATGCAAAAGGCTTAGTGATGCTTATTAAAGGGTCGTAGCATATTGCTCCACCATTTTGAATTCCACCTTCAATTGTACAATCTCTTTCAGATGTTAAGTAAATAGGAGCAGCATACAACGCATTAATGTTTCTAAAAGCTTCATTAAAGAATGGAGCATTGGTAGGTAAACCATATAGTTCGTTGGGGATATTACTTAGAGAACCTAATAGTATTGATGGATAAGAGTAAGGTTTTATCTCCCAATATCTATCGTCGTATCCGTCTGGCAAAGTTGGTGTTGCATTTGCAATCGATTTCACATCAAGAATCGCATCAATTTGATCTGTATCTGGTGTACCACCTACGCCGGTAAGCATAGAGTATTGTTTAAGATAATCTAACGATAGTAAATTAACGGTTCCTGTTACTTTTCCAATAAGAGAGCCCATAGTTGCTGTAGTTGCTGTTTTATAGCCTCTTACTTGTGCCATCGAATAAGAAGACTCCACATTGATAGTTCCTGCAATAGCATTGGTATATCCTACAAGTCCACCCACATTCTCTTTTCCTTCCACTGAACCCAAGTTTAAACTGTTGGTAATTTGTATAAATCTGTTATTTTCCGCAGTCGTAGTGCGTATTTCACCTGCAATACCTCCTACGTTCGTATTTCCGATAATGTAGCCAATATTTTCACATTCTGAGAGTGTTTTACTTCGAATTTGTCCAACCATATAACCCACAATTCCACCAGTGGCAGATCCGTGAGGAGCATATATTCTCCCTTGATTACCACATGCTTCTAATCCAGTATCACTTTGTCCAACAACACCTCCCACAATTACGTTAAAACTTTCTCCAGCATGCTCGCCAGTTCCTTCGGTATGCGATTCAACATTTACATCTGCATAGTTAAATAAGAATTTTCCATAAGAGTTTTCGTAGAATCGACCTACAATGGCACCCGTCCACGAGTTTTTGTTTTCGACATGCGACTCGATTGTTCCCACAACCACCACAAACTCTATTTGCGCAATAAATTCTTCATTAGATCCACCAGCCACTACACCAAATAAACCTGTATGTCTATTGTTGCTGTTAATATAAAGATTTCTAATCCTATAACCTGCACCATTGAAATTACCACGGAATACATCTGCTGTAGCATCAGGATCTTCCGTTTCTCCTACTTCAGCGTGGGAGAAATTAACTCCATTTCCAATTGGAGGGAAATTATACCGTTGTCTTCCTTCACTAGTATTATCATCAGGGCGTAACTTGCCATCTTCAGTGTAGGCACCCATTTCAAGATTTGCCATCACTCGTATGTACCTACCTGCATAGCCACCATACTCTTTGCCATAAAAATCGTTATGCAATAAATCGGTATAAGGGGTTTCAAAACGAGATTCTCCATTAACGGCTAACGCTATATGGGCAAGCTGCGCTGGGTAATATATAGTAATAGGATCATCGGGTGTTAACCCTGCTCCAGAGCCTTTGAAATTACCAGTGGCCTCATCCCAATATCCAAACTGCACTTCGCTAGCCTCTTCAGGGAAACCTGCAGGATCGAAATTTCCGTATTCGTTTACGAACATACCACCCCATGGTTTTCCATCATAAGCCCAATAAGGACGAGCCTCATTGTACTGTTTATTGTTTATTATATTCATAGTTTTCGATGGTACATCTTGCGCTGCCACTTCAAAAAACTCTAACGATCCTGCTGATTCCCTAATAGGGAGCACTACGGTATTTCCTGAGAATCGTGCCCCGTCGGGTAAATTCCAAACTAGAGGTGTCCCACTTTCTGGTAGTGTTAATGGAACTTGGAAGTCGTATTGCACATTTCCAACATTATCGAATTGCGCAAAAAGCAACGGAACCACTGCAAGCCCTGAGTTTACTTTTATCTTTTGATTATATTGCGCTGTACCATTTAGCAGCCCTCTCTCATCATCTGGGTTTACTACAGATGGCTGATAATCTGTAGGGTCGCCTATTA
>CAYJOY010000007.1:4535-13614 GCA_964371885.1 uncultured Lentimicrobiaceae bacterium
GCTTTCCATTGAGGGGTAGCATTGCCCGCTTCTATTCCGGTATTAGGAACTCCTGCATGGATGTCAACATTGTAAATTAAATCTGCTGTTACAACAGGGGTGGTCATTCCTTGAAAATTTTGTCCATACCCACCTGTTATACTCGAACCTACACCTGCATGCAAACTTGTTCTAAGGTCGTAATAGTTACTTCCTAGCACATCAATATCGCTCTCGCCTATAGAAGTTGACTGGGTAACTGCACCTATTATAGCTCCCATGAAGTTACTATTATCATCTGAGGCAACCCCTGAAAATACAACAGGAGCCGAAGAAAAGTTATTGGTAATATGTTGTCTATTGAGTGTCGATAATGACGTTTGTCTATCTACACATTCACCAATAATACCGCCTGCTACATTATTACTTACACTTATAAGACCTACATTTAGGTTGTTTTTGTATCTAGCTGTTAAAAGCAGATTCGATGTTGTGTTGCTAGAGAGGCCAATAATTCCACCTACTCTTGTTGTGCCTCTTACTAAACCAGTGTTAAAGCAATTTTCTACAAATACTTCCATTTCTATAGGGTCGCTGGTTTCTTTAATAACCTTCCCTACAATACCACCAACATTAACATTTGTTTGCGTATTTCCGATATTTCCTCTATTAAAACAGTTTCTTACGGTGGCATTATCTGTTATTATTCCCACAATTCCACCTGTTGCATCAATTTCATTGACATTAGAAAAATTGGCATAATTGTAGCACCATTCTACCAAACCTTGGCGAATTAATGTTCCATCTGCTTCCCTTGCAGCACGTAGTTCTCCTACAATGGCACCGCCATTCCCATTCAATGTACCACCGCAATCAGCAGCAATAGAAATAAAGGAAATTTCGCCCCCTTCCACTACTCCAAACAACCCTTGTCCGCTTGGGGTAAAACCACTTACCGCTAAGCCAGCACCATGAAAGTTCCCTTTGAAGGGTCTTTCATCTGTTCCTATCCCACGGAAAGGGTGCCCTCCCAAGTTGATAATGCTATGCACATGCCAGTACTTTCCTTCCGAATCTTCAATCACAACATCTTCACCGCTAATGGCAACCCCATTAATACGCAATGCTAACGCTGCAAACTGGCGAGAATAATAAATTTGATAGGGATAGTCTCTCGTTCCATTACCCTGACCGATGAATGCTCCTAATTGATCTGTCTTAGGAATCTCGTCCCATTTATCGGGGTTCGAGGCAGGGTTAGTATTCGATAAGTTAGTATCTGACTTACTTACATACCCTTGATCACCAAAGTAGCACTGCGTTCCTTTTAAATAATTAGTAGAATCATTCCATAATGGTTGCACAGGTGCACTGTTGCTCCAAACGCCATATCTTTGAGCATCATCTATATTTTCGTCCACACCATTCCATTCTGCAAACAGGTATGCCCACTCTGGGAAATTGTTATTTACAACAATATTATTGGTAAAATAGTGTGAAAAAGCAAATGGTTCAACAGTACCTGTAAGTGTTACAAATTCTCCTGTTCCTGGAGTTTTGAATACGCCTCCTGGCAAATCGTGATTGGGAGTAATAGCAGCTCCATTTTGGGTCACCATTTTCATTAAGAAAGGCGATTTTACATCGTCTGGTGTTTCTTCAAAAGAGATAAAAAGAGGTGCTACCGACAAGCCTGAAGCGTTTCTAATGTTTTCATCGTCCGAATTTTTAAATACATTCAACTGTGGCAAATACTCAGCATTAGCGCTAAAATCATCCCCTACTTCGTTCCATAAAACGTTAGTTAACATTTGTGCTTGATAAGGCACTGGGTGGGTTCCTACTCTAGTATCTTCGTTATTAATACCTTTAAACTTCGACAACTGCGCAATATAATAACAATTTTCGAAAGAGACACCTTCTTGAGAAGTTCTTCCTGTAAAGGTTGTCAAGTCATTTATATCAGCATAACCAACTATAGAACCAATATATTTGTCTTCTGAAGATCCTGCCTCATACGTTTCTGCTTTTATGTATGAGGAGTTGAAACTGTTTCTCAACGATAATACTGATCCAGAGAGGCTTATTTGCATCTCCATTGAACCTACTAAACCGCCAATATATGAGGCAGTTGCATCATTTGTCATAATGGCACCTACATTGTAGCAAGAACTCAATGCCACAACACCTCCTGGTAATTCTACATTTTCACCTCCTAATATTCCACTATACGACGCGGCAAACAAACCTATTAAACCACCTGTGTATTTGTCTCCTGTAATAGTTCCTGCATTATAACATTGATCGATGGTAATAGCGTTTGAGTTACTCCCCGCAGCAAAAGAGCTACCAATAAGTCCACCTACATATTCGTTGCCATTAACAGCTCCGAAATTAAAAGAGTTAGATATGTTGATTGACAAGTACAAACTTCCCACTGTAAATGCTGCCCCTACAATCCCCCCTACGCGAGAATCAATTGCAGTTATTACTCCATTATTGTAGCAGCTATCTAAAATAACGCGTCCGTAAGTTGGGGAGATTATACCTACTAAACCACCTAACGCCGACATCCCTGCAATATCACCACTTCCTTCAAGAGAGGGGTAAGTGTAGTTAGAGGTTACGTTTACGTTGCTGTTTACATCCACTACCTTCGAGTTATCGAGCATGGCAGCTGTAAGCAATCCGAATATACGGTCTATAGAATCACTAGTTACCTGAACGTCTGCACCTGAGAATGAGAGGTCGGTAACAGTTGCCGTAAAACTCTCGGTTCCCTTAATGTAACCAAAAAGGAGGTCGGGCATATGATATATAGTATAATCATTTCCCATGAAATGCCCCATAAATACACTTGAGCGGGAAATTGCCCCAGTCTCAGCCTGATAATTCTCATCCACAATTGTATTCCATTCAGTGCGAGAACCGAGATTAATATCGGCCATTAGTTTATAATACTTCCCGGTTGTTGCACCCTCTACCTTTGTTTGCTGTGCCAAGAAAGCTAATTCCCCAGCAGTATGTATTTGGTAGGGGTCAGTTGCTGTTCCTGATCCATTAGAAAACTCGGTGGAAATTACCCCATTCCACGCTGTGGGAAGTTGTGCATAAGTTGGCAAAATTGTCGTTAATGTTACGACTAAAATAAGTAATAATTTCTTCATATTTTTTATTTAGTTTAAATTTATTTTCTAATTTCTTTATGGAAGCACTGCTCCATATTGCATTTTTTCTTCATTCATCTATTACACCCATATTTTTTTGAGATGGTACATGACCAAAAAGGGGAGGCACTTCAAGGAAAGTCATACCCCTCCTCATTTTGAAATAACTACAAATTCCAAAACACGCAAAATCGCAAAAAATAGATAGCACACTCACCCATAGATGGGATCATTGAGTGCCTATAGACCTATTCTTACCTAATCGTACTTCTCAAAACAATTTTAGAGCTCTCTACTCACAATAAATGCAGCCGCAAAGATACTCTAAATTATTCACTTAAAATGTTAATAAATCTTAAAAATAAAAAAAGCACTCAAAATAGAAGCAAAAACTTCTATTTTGAGTGCTTTTTTATTTAGGAATTTAATTTTACCGATTACTTTTGAATCGTAATTTTGTTCACTGTACGAGCGTTATCGCCTTCTACAATAACAAAGTATAAACCATTGGTTAAACTTTCTGTACTAATTGTTGAATTAGCATTATTTAAAGGTGTTTGCATGATAGTGCGACCTTGCATATCTACTATTGTCGCTGTACCGTTATTTCCTGAAAAATTTACGTTAATAACGTTTTGCGCTGGATTAGGATATACCTGAGTAGTAGCTATTTCGTTTTCGTTAATAGCTGAAGATTCCTCTTCAATGGTTAACATAAAAGTGATAAAATCTCCTTCAGGAGTTTGTGCACTTCCAATAAAAGTATTTCCATCAGCCGTTACATTACTTACAGTAATGAAAGTCCAATCAGCTGCATTTTCTTCTACTTCACCCCAACCACGAGCTATTAAATAGTCGTTAAAAGTGGTCATCTCTCCATCTGCTGTTTTTGCAAAAGCTACGCGGAAGCTAGGCATTGGAGGAAAATTGCTGTTGGTGAATCCAAAAGCGTCTCCATTATCGGTTACACAAGTTGTGCTTACCATGGTTGCTCCATCTGGGTGAATAGTATTTGCAATCATTTGAATACCGTTAGCTTCAGACCAGATAAAAGGGGCTTGACCTCCTGTTGATGGGTCGATACAGTTTCCAACAACATACATTCCATTACGCGATACGCGGCTTGCTTCTCCATCTTCTGTGGTAATAACTGTTAGCTCACCATCTTGCCATACTGCTGGTTGCCACCAACCCATATCACTTTCTATCCATCCACAAATAACGTCTCCTTCGGTATTCATGTCATTAGGGCGACCATTTCTGTTATTCACTGTTGGTAGCGTTACATAACCACCCTCTTGCGTCCAAGTAAAAGGTAATGTTGTCCAGGCTTCAGTCCATTGCATTCCTGCAATAATAGTTCCTGCCGCATTCATACACCATGCACTGCTATAGTCTTGCGATCCTTCAACAAAATTTGGATAATCTGGATGCATTCCAAGAGATGTCCATGTTCCATCTTGCCAATAACCAGCTACCTTTTGTTGGCTAATTTCATGATTGTAGGTTCCACAAACTTTACCCTCATCGGTCATACCTGCTATCGTGCCTAATATTTCCGTTGTTTGGCCAGGGGTTTGCCACACATAACTTGTTTCCATCATTGTTAACGATAAAATAGAAACATACTCCATGTTAGGAGACATACTGTGAGGGAAATGGGCCTCGTTCATTAATGTAGTCATCGTAAAATTAGTCTGACTCATTGCAGTAAAGCTTCCCGTTACTAACATAGCAAAGAAGCAATTTCTTAATAATTGTAATTTTCTTTTCATTATAAATTTTATTTTAAATAATTGATTTGGGGACTTTTATGATTTCAAAATAGCCTCCACTCAAAAACACCCCCATATACTTTTGAACAGAGAATTGAAGCGGCAAAAATATAAAAAAAATAAATGCAAAAATATTTATGCTAAAAAATTGATTTTTCTTTATAAATTCCCCAATAAAACGATTATATTTTCTCGCTTTTTTTTTGTATCTTTGCAACTTGAGTTCAACGCATAAAACAACACAATTATGATAAAATACTACCAAAAATTACAAGGCACCCTGCTTGCAATGTCGCTATTCCTTATTTTTATAGGACAATCATTTGCAGCTACCCCAGAAGAGATGTTTAATTATTCAGGTGGAACGATTACACAATTCAACACTACCTATCTTTCAAGCCTTGTGGGCGATGAAAGGACTAGCGTAGAGATTGTGATTCCAGCTACCATTAATGGAGTGCCTGTTACTGCAATTGCTGCGGGGGCTTTTAGTAGCAATCCGTTTGCTTACAACAAGTTTACTGCTCCGTATGATGACATTAGAATTATAAATATAGATCTTTCACAAGCCACATCGCTCACTTCCATTGGAGGCCATGCCTTTAGAGGTGGGACAGCGTATACAGATCTCAATCAAACTGTATTTACCCTACCCGACGCTTTGGAGCGAATTGGAGGAAGTGCATTTAATGAACAATCTGGATTAAAAGGCGATTTAATTCTTCCTAATAGCATAGTAGAGATAGAAGAGAATGCATTTAATGGCGCAGGGTTTACTGGAAATATTAAACTGCCTGTAAACCCGCTATATACTACCATTTCCTCACAGCTATTCATGCATGTTCCTTTTACAACTTTAGAGGGTGGTTTTCCTAGCAATATCACCACTATTGGTTATAGAGCATTTCATAGTTCAGGATTAACAGGTGAAATTGTAATCCCTAATACCATTACCACCTTTGGAGAGGATTCTGACTACGACGGTGATGCTTTTAGGAGCTGCGCCAATATTACAAAGGTAACCATTAGCAACACTATTTCTAAAATACCAGCTCAAACCTTCTATTATTGCACTGCATTAAAAGAGGTTATTTTTGCTGAAGGTAGTGTTTTAACCTATATAGACGAGTACGCCTTTGCTTTTTCTGGTCTCGAAAAAATTACGATTCCCGATCTAGTGGATACTATAGGGCGATCTGCCTTTCATGATTGTGGAGATTTAAGATGGTTTTATGTGGGAGATTTGGATTTTGCAGCTCTAGATAATCAAATGTTTTCTGGAACTGGATTCGAGAATATGCACGTAATTTGCCATGATGAAGCGCAAGCCAATTACATAAAGGGAAAAGTAACGAACGCACACGACGAAAAAGTAACCTACGAGAAAACCATTTCGTTTGATGGACTAGATGCTTCGTACAACAGAAATGTTTTACACAACTTCCCTATTAATTATAAGAAAGCAGATGATTATGCCACCAGCAAAGAGTGGGTGGTTGACGATACCTACACATTGCCAGCTACACCTAGTGGCAATGGCTGGGCTTTTTCCCCCACTGCTACCGAAGCTGTTACGGAAAGTTCGAAAGCAACAGGCGAAATTTTGTATACTATTACTGCTGTACCCATCGTAACCTATACTATAGCAATAAGCGAAGGAGATAATGATGGCTATAACAATATAGAAAAAGTGTATGACGGCGAAGCGGCAACTTTTACCATACTCCCAAGACTCAATGGCATAGCCCCAAAACCCTCTTCAGAACTGCAACCTGGCGACTATCTCGTTGGTTATAATTGGCTAAAATGGACACAGATTGGTTTTGGCCCTAATACTTTTGAGCCTGCCAATGGAGGGACGACCACGAGTAGTATATTACCTAACGGAACGCTTTCAGCAACTAATGTAGTGGAAAGCCATAGTGATAAAACCGTTCTCGAGGCTAATCCATCGGCCCCCACTACTTGGGGCAAGTACTATGTGCGCTTGTATTTGTATAAGGTAAACGATTCTGGGGAAGCCGTTCGGGTTTCAAACACCGCTGTTGCCAGCATACAATTTGAAGTGGACATAGAGAAAGCTACTCCTGTTCTAAGCTTTGATAACGATGAGCCTGTAGCCATTGGCACATTACTGGAATCGTTAACGACTGTAACGCCAGACGTGGATGGCACGCTCACTTTTATAGATTCCATCACTAGCGTCGTCATGACTACGGTACAATCGGGAACCAAAACCTATTACTGCCAATTTACATCAAATGATCCTAACTATAAAGATGTGAGGGATACAGTATCATTTACAGGAATTCCCTCCTATACTTTAAGTTTTAACCCTAACGGTGGCACCCCCACGCCACCCGATACTAGTATCATCACAGGAACGGCTATTGGCTCACTCCCAACGGTAAGCCGCGAGGGCTATACCTTCGACGGCTGGTTTATTGGTAGTACAGAAATTACCACTGCCACCGTTTGGAGCTATACCTCTCCTCAAGAAGCAGTGGCACAATGGACAGCTAACACATACGAAGTTGTATTTAATTCGAACACAGGTGATGGCGGTACAATGAGCAACCAAAGTTTCACTTACGATGTTGCGCAGGATTTATCAGAAAATGCATACACCAAAACTGGCTATGTATTTGCTGGGTGGAACACTTTTGCCAACGGAACAGGAACTGCTTATGCAGACGAAGCAAATGTAACGAATTTGGTAACAGAAGCAAACGGCAGTATTACCTTGTATGCACAATGGACGGCTAACACATACACCCTTACTTTCAACGCCAACGGTGGCACACCAGTCCCTGAAAGCAAAAATGTAACCTTTGGGGAGGCGATCGGCTCGCTCCCAACAGTCACTCGCGATGGTTATAACTTCTTAGGCTGGTTTATTGGTGACATTGAAATTACTACCACTACTGTTTGGACCTACACCTCTACTCAAGAAGCAGTGGCAAAATGGAGCCAAAATTTATTTGCACTCAGTTTCAATATTAATTATGATGGAGGTAATAATCCCGCATCGCAAAATGTAGCTTTTAACACAGCTATCGACTCTCTTCCTACGGTCGCTCGTCCTAACTACGACTTTGTAGGATGGTTTATCGACAGTGAAAGGGTTACTGAAAACACTATCTGGAACTACAATCAAAATAAAACAGCAGTAGCTTACTACTTTGCACTCAATGCACTTACATCAACAGAGGTAAATGCTGGCGAAACAGTTATATTGCAAGCGGATGGCGCACAGAGCTATACTTGGAATGTAACACCCAATGCTACCATTACTCCTGTAGAGGGCAACACCTTAATGGCCATTACAGTATTTGAACCTACCACCGTAACAGTTACAGGAACCTATTTCGGCTATACTTACACTAAAACCATCACTATCAACATGCTTGAGTGCCCTGTTAGTGCAACAGATGTTGTGAACGAAAACTACAGCTATCCTGTAGGTGAGTTTGCCCATATTTGTTGGTTTAGAGAAAATTTCAGAGGTACAAAATATGCTAATGGAGATGAAATTCCATTTGCGGAAGGGTACAACCATCCTCAAGTGCCGCCAGTAGACGAGAACATTGAAAGATATGGTAGGTTATACACCTTCGAATCGGCAATAGGAAACAGCACCTCGTTGCTCAATGAGGGGAAAACAGAAGGGGTTTGCCCTGAAGGGTGGCGCATGCCTACTCACCTAGAACTGGCAAAACTTGGAAACGAGTATACAGCAGTGCAATTGCGGAGCGACTCCCTTTGGATTGTAAACAACGGAATGGGTAGCGAAGCATTCAATGCACTACCTGCTGGTTATTACAATGGGGCTACTCAACGCTATGAGAAAATGTACGCGTACACCGCTTTTTGGTCGTCATCTATTGTTTCTGGAGCAATGAGTTACTTCGAACTTTCGTGCTACTGTGGAGTGCTTGAATCTAAAACAATCACCACCACATCAGAGATAGGATTGAGTGTCCGTTGTGTGAAAACGAGCCCTGCAACAGCCATTACCATTAACACAACTACCGAAGGGACAGACACAAAGGTAAATGGCTTTGCATCGTCGGGCGACTATGTAATTACAGAAACGGGCTTTGAGTTCAATAATGGAACTTCCGTAGTAGTAGGAACGACAGCTGGTGCATTTTCTGC
>CAYJOY010000007.1:13624-23331 GCA_964371885.1 uncultured Lentimicrobiaceae bacterium
CTGCAACGGCTCCCGCTGGGACTACTTCTGTTAAAGCCTATATAAAGGTGAGTGGTAGTGATGTGAAAAATTATGGACAGGAATTGGTGTATTAACCCAATAATTCAAAAAAAAGTAAAAGGTTAAAAGTTAATAATGGATAACTTTTAACCTTTTACTTTCAACTAACTATGCGCCCCCGCCTTTTAACAATTCTAACATTTCGTTGCGGCTGAGTTTATGCGACATATTGCTTCCCTCTAATAAGCTGTCGGCTAACGATTTTTTGCTTTTGTGAAGTGCTAAAATTTTCTCTTCTATGGTCTGTTTGGCTATCAGTTTGTAAATGGTTACGGGATGTGTTTGCCCTATACGGTGCGAGCGGTCGGTAGCTTGGTCTTCAATGGCTGGATTCCACCACGGGTCGAGATGAATCACATAGTCGGCAGCCGTAAGGTTTAAGCCTGTTCCGCCTGCTTTTAAGCTAATTAAAAACAGTGGAGTGTTGCCCCGTTGGAAGCTGTTCACCAATTTCTCCCTTTCCTTTATTGGAGTAGCGCCATCTAAATAAAGATATGGGGTGCCTCTCTTGTCTAGCTCTTGCCGTATCAATTTTAAAAAGGAGGTAAACTGACTAAAAACAAGTGCTTTATGTTTATTAACAAGTAAATTATCGACAATTTCGGTGAAAGCTGCCACTTTCGATGAGGATAGGTTTAACTCATCGTTTACTAGTGCTGGGTGGCAAGCCGCTTGGCGTAACTTGGTAATTTCTGCCAACGTTTGTATCGGATTCAAACTCCCCTCCTCTAAATTTGCCACTGCTAACGCTCTAATATTTTCATAATGTGCACGTTCTTCCTTGCTTAACTCTACCTCGTAGGTAATTTCTGTTTTACTAGGCAGTTCGTCTAACACCTCGCTTTTGGTTCTCCGTAGCATAAAAGGCTGCAATATTTTTTTGAGTTGCTTTTGTATCAGTTTATCATTTTCTTTCTCGATAGGGAAGATAAATTTTTTGGAGAAATATTCAAAACTCCCTAACAAGCCAGGGTTGGTAAAACGGAAGAGGTTCCAAATTTCCCCCAGATGATTCTGAATAGGAGTTCCAGTCAAAATCAATCGAAAATTACCCTGTAAGTTCATGGATGCTTTCGACATCTTCGTCTCCCTATTTTTAATGTTATGTGCCTCGTCCAAAACAATAACCTCCCATTTTTTGGCAGTAAGAATCTCATTTTCAGTATTGAGCAGTCCGTATGTACTCACTACCACATCGAATGCCTCTGCCGATTCTACCATATCTTTTCTTAGGGAAATATTTTCGTGTAGCACTTTGCAGTTTAGGGTAGGGGCAAAACGGTTCAGTTCGTTCCGCCAGTTGGGCACCACCGATGCGGGTGCCACAATGAGAATGGGGCCGTTATTTGCACGACTTAACATGAGGGCTATCGATTGCACTGTTTTACCGAGCCCCATATCGTCTGCAAGGCAGGCACCAGCGCCCCAGGTAGCCAAACGTGAAAGCCATTGATAACCATCTAGCTGATAATCGCGAAGCTCTGCCTTTAGCGCTGCGGGAACTTCCGCCTGCTGATATTCCGCCTCTTCAATCTGCTTTTGTAACTTTAGGAAAGCATCATCCACTTTCACTTCCATCCCTTCAAAATCTAAATCGTTGATAATAGAGGTGCTAAATGGCGATAACTGCATCTTTTTTCTATCATAAATCAATCGTGCATCCAGTTCATTCAACTTGGCACGCAACTCGTTCGTTAAGGCAAGATATTCATTGGGGGCAATTTCCACAAATCTGCCATTGCTTTCCCTACTTTTTTCTAACAATTGTGCCAGCGAAATTTGCAATTTTTTATCCACTTTAACCTCACCATCCACTTCAAACCACGATCCTACGCTCCGTACATTCACTTTCATCTGTTGGAAACTTTCCATTTTTTTAACAGTAAGTTTGGCCCCTTGGGGCCACTCTAAACGGGCCACCTTATCCAGCTCTTGCATCTTTTCAACCAACTCTAAGCAGCCGTAGTAGTTATCAAAATAGACGATGTCTTCAACCGAGTTATCATGGGTTATCGTTTGAAAAAGGGCATTGATCGTTTTGTAATTTTCTTTTTCTACCTTCAAGTTTCTTTCTGCAAGCACGGGCACGCCATTGCTCACCCCCATACAACTGGCATTTCCAATCCCGGCCTTGCAATAGGGAGCACTATCCACCATGGGTTTCACAAACAACTCTGCCTTAACTCCGTCTGCAATAGGGAGCAACTGTACCGTAATGCGTGCATCGCCTTTTGTCTTTTTAATAGTAGACGACTGCGCTACCAAATCGGAATGCACAGTAATATGCGCAGCCATCTTGGTGAGCAATTCGGTGAGTTCATTTTTAGCATCTGCGGGGAAACTCATTTTAGGGGAAAGTGCCTGTAACATTTTATACTGAATATTGCTTAAAGTAAAAACACGATACAGTACGTCATTTTCAGGAACCACCACAACTTTATCTCGAAATTCTCTTTTAATGTTCGAAACCACTGTATAACCATTGTTCTCTTTTATCACTTCAATGTGTGGTTCTCCTTTCAAAATTTGAATATTTAAATCGGGGTTCTCCGCTTGAAAAACATGCGGGTGGTTAATCAGTTCTGCAAACACTTTCCCACCGTATAGGTAGGCATTTATTTTTCCATACCAACCCTCTTCCCTTTCAAAAGTAACGTGCGTGGCCACCTTATGGTCTACTTCCGACATCCCATTCACTTTCCCTTCTTTAAAGGTTTTCAATGCAATATTTCTCCCTTTGGTCCAAGTTACGCCATTGGTGGAGGTTTGTAAACGTGGAATAAAATGGACGCCATCTTCCAATAAATAGTAAATCCTACTGCCTGCCGTCTCACTTTTTGTACCTTTCGTACTCTTGGTGGGGAGCGAATTTATAACCATCTCAATCTCTTCAATAGCTTTCTCCCATTTCGATAGTACTACTTGCTTTTTCAGCAGCGGCTTCAAATTAAGTTCATCTATTAATTTCTGCTGACGCGCCTGAAACTGTGGAAAAGCGGTAGAGGCTTCTAATTGTAACAACTTAAAATTGTCAAAATCAATTTTTGCAGAAAACAATTCAGTGGTTTTTACCTCTGCAAATAGGTTAAAATGTTTAGCAACAAGAATAAATAGAAGATGTGAAAGTGGGGAACCTGGCTTTTTCTTAAACATTTCCACCACAGACTCGGTCTCTTTTTCTAAGAAATGATGTAGTAACAGTTTCACATGTAACAGATCTGAATAATCAAACACTTTTTTCTCTATAGTCCGCAAGGCATTGATAGAGCTCTCCAGCTTCACCTCTTTGAGTGCCAATATGTAAGTCATGGCAAAAAAAGGATGCGATGGCAAGAGGGTAAACTTATCTATTTTTAAAGTTTTTTTGTATAGATCTAATGCACTTTTATACTCGCCTGCATACTGAAGTTGCAATGCTGCAAGGTACCTAGCAAAGATAGAGTTAGCATATTCAGGGGTGAATTCTGTATGATGGAGTTTTCCTGGTAGAATATGGCTCATCATTAGTACTTCAGGTAGAATTGGGATGTTCGATAGTACCTTCACACGCCCCACATTTCCATTGAAATAGGTGGCAATAAAGTTATCAATCATTCTATTGTCGAAGCTATTTTCAGTTATTGTAGCCACTGTTTTTATCATTTTTGCTTTAGCATCGGTAGGGACGGAGTCCAAAATCCCATCCCATTCATGGCTAAAAATAGAGGTTGCAAAAAAAGTTAGCGTTAAAGGATTTTCAAAGTCGACATCCTTTAGAGCACCTCCGAGGGGTTTGTTTTTTGCCCAAAGAAAAATTTCATTGCGAATAGCGTTACACTGATCTTCTTCAATAACAGCACTTCGTTCATAATAAAAACTATTATCACCGCTCTTGCTTATTTTCTTATACAGTGGGAATAAGAGGTTTTCATCTTTAATTTCCCACAACACTTCCCATTGCAACTTAGGCTGCAGCGCATAATAACCTACGTGAAATGAAATTGCTCTTACTTTTATAATTTTTAGTGCCCACTCCTTCGATTGCATAATCTCTTTTCTTGATTTTATGGTGGCAAGCCCATTATATTCAAGAAGTTTCTCAATCTTATACTCACTAACCACCGTAATACTCCACGCTAAAAATTTCACCACCTCATCAACATGTTGTCCTATAGTCCTTTTCACTTTTTTTACTATCATATTCTTCTTTTGAAAATTTTTCGCGAAGATAATGGTTTTTAGTGTGGTAAAAGTTCGCTAAATTGTGAATTTAAAGTAATAATTGCAACTTTCTTCGTGAATTCTTAAAACTTTACACTTTGCAGTTCTTTTCCTAACGAGTGCAAGCCTTCCATTATTCTTTCTATCTGTTTTGGGCGTGGTTTTGCGGTGCCATGTAAATACTTCCAGAGTTGTTTTTTATGAATACCCGTTACTTTTTCTAAGCCTGTAAGTGATAATATTCCAGAATAATAGCTTAAAAATGATGAGACATCAAAGCGGCATATAATTTCATAGGGTTCATCTAAAAACGATGGGTATTTCATATTTTCCGCAATGGCGGTCTCTTTATAAAAATCCATCTGCTTTTGCATCTCCTCTTTTGCCTTTTCTGCGTTGGCACCTGCACCCGTAAACATTTCTGAGTCGCAATAAATGCTATAATAACCATCTGACGACCTTTCTATAGTAGCTTTAATCTTTCTCATTTTTTTTATTTTAAACCCATTGCTTTTCTCATTTTTTGCTCTAACCCTTTTCCTATCTCTTTACTTCCATGATTGGGAACAAGATATATTTTTCCATCTTTACTATAAATAATATGATTTCCCGATTGCCGTAATCGTATCCATCCGCTCCTTTCAACTAGTCTAATAAATTCGCTATATTTCATAAAAGTAATGGTAGTATTTTGAGACTGCAAAGGCAGAAAAAAATCTACTATAAATGGTTGTTTTACTAAAAAAAAATCAAACGGACATAAAATCGATGGTGCTTCTGTGGAATGTTCAGGTCTATATATATCGTTGAGAATCATTCGTGAATTCGGTTGCCATGTACTATCGAGGGAGGCACTCAAACGATACAATTCTACATCTTGATATTCTAAATGCTGCTTGTTTTGTATGAAATAAGCAGCGTCAATGGGTTGTTGGTATGCTTTTATGGGCGTCCCATTTTTATTGACGATTTTAAAGACTTAGGAATTGTTTAGTATGTATCGCTTGCAGGTTGTCGAACATATCCCTAATGAAGCATCTTCAACGCAATGCCGAAGAAATGGAAAAGTTATAGAGTAGTTAAGGTTAGAATGTGGAAAGTGGAAAGTTAGTCATTACCTTCAACCTCACTGCTTTATTTTTCATACTTTCAACTAACAAAAAAAATGTATCTTCGCAGCCTACATTAAAACAACTGTAGTGAAAGGAAACGCACCTGTAATTTATTGAAAATTATGATAAAAGAATTGTTTATTAACGAATATTTTATAACGTGGTTGGGGTGTGTATGTGCGCACATACTTTCGTTATATAATCCCTCTTTCGAAGGGATACGTCCATTTGTATCGAAGTTAATTCCCAATAAATCGAATGTTTTTTATAATTGGATTGATTTTATTCTCCTGCCCTTAGTCGGGGTTTTGTTGGCACTATTTTTACTAGAGCCGCAAGGGGCTAAAGCGTGTTTCTTTGCAGGAATTAGTTGGAGCGCAGTACTTACATCAATAAATATTAAACAAAAGAAAGATGAATCATAATATAGTAATCATAATACTGACAGTTATAGCACTAATGCTATGTGCATTAATTCTACTGCTTGTAATTGGCAAAGTTAAAGTAACTCAACTTGACAAAAACGCAGTAGCAAAGAATGGAAAGCCAAAACGCATCTATAATTTTATCCCACTATTAGTGGTGGCGCTCATATCTGTGGTTATTTTATCTGTTAATTATTTATCAGAAAAACAATATAATAGCAAATTAGAAGCGTATAAATATTTGCAATCACAACTGCAAATATTTGAAGCGAATAGCGATAGCTTGTTATT
Source organism: uncultured Lentimicrobiaceae bacterium (assembly GCA_964371885.1). Taxonomy (GTDB): domain Bacteria; phylum Bacteroidota; class Bacteroidia; order Bacteroidales; family WCHB1-69; genus CAYJOY01. The sequence goes on from CAYJOY010000007.1 coordinate 19,713, forward strand.
GAATACCGATGATACACAAAAAATAATTGATACCCTTAATCAAATAAACATGGAACTTCGTGCAATTGAGGTTGATCTGAAGTCGCAAGAACAAATATTGGGCAATAGGCAGGTGGAGATGGTGGAAATTAACAAAACGATTCAGGAAGCGGAGCAAAAAGTGACAGAAGTAAAAAAGTATAATAAAACCATTTCGCGTAGAGATTTTGTAACGAATAAAGAAGTACCTATTAAAAGTGCTAATAATAAAGTGATGCCTAATAAAAACATGAAAGTACATAATGGGGAATATATTACTTATTCTTTTATCATTAATCAAGAAATAAAGGATGAAATATATGCCATTAATGTAACCATAACCGACGAAATTGAGCAAGGCGACACGCTGTTATTCTCGCAATACTACGAACCTCAAGTAGGAGAGAATAAGTTTATCTTAAAAAACTATTTTAAAGAGGCAAAAAATGCGAAATTTGACATGGGTTTTATATACAAAAAGGATATGAAAGATAGAAAAGCACTTCAATAGGCTGACAGAGAGGCTCCCGCAGAAAAGGGAAAAAATCTCTGTTTTACCTATTTCCGAGCGATATATTGGCATCTTTCCCCATTTTTATCATCACATAGCTGGCTTTGTTCTTCAAAAAACGAGAAAAATCTACTCAAATCCCATCTCAAATCTGGGCAAAGCAATTTTTAGAAATCCCCTTAAAACAATAAAATATGGATCATTTTTTCAATACTATTCTTCAAGAGTTGCAGCAAATTACCGTATGGCAACATGTGGTAATAGAGGTTTTTGCTTTTTCGTTCTTAATAGTAATCATCACGGTACTTCATAAATTTTTCAAAAAGCACCTTAAAATATTTATTTGGCTTGCAATTCTCTCGTTTTTAGTGGTGGCGGTTTCATTAGCGTTGTCAATTTTTCCTAGGCTGTTTTAATAAGGGAGAACAATACTTCGCCCCACCTTGTGAATATTACTACACCAAAGTTTGTAAAGATCGGGGTGAACAATCAAAATTGCGCCGATCATATATTCCAATCAAATTATTATTAAGCATGTTAGCTTTAAAAATCATCTCACTAGCTCTCTTTTCAAATGGTGCCGATTTTCTTCAAAATCCTTTCCCATTTTCCCCTGCTTTTTGTAAGTAAAAAAATGGTACTTTTGCGGCGCAAATGGCGACCCTTTGCCAAATACTTCTTTTGGAAGATTAAAAAAAAGGGAAGCACTATTTTTTAGCATCTAATTATACAAATATGGAACAATTACAACAAGAATTTAAAGAGAAATTAATAGAGGCATTAAACCTTGAAGATATGACACCTGAAGATATTGATACCGCCGCTCCTTTGTTTGGAGATGGATTAGGACTCGACTCTATTGATGCCCTCGAGATTATTTTAATTTTAGAGAAGTCGTACGGCATCCGTTTGGCTAACCCCGCCGAGGCGAAAGAGATCTTCTTCTCGGTAGCTACCCTTACCAACTATATTGCACAACATAGAAGCTAATTGCATGGCCATTACTATTTGTGGAATGGGAATTGTCTCCGCCTTGGGGATAGGATGCGCTGAAAATGGGCGCGCTTTGTTAGCTGGGCAAGGGGCACTGGGCGAGAATCGACTTTTTGCCACTTCGTTGCAGGTGCCCGTTGGAGCAGTCCCACGGAGTAATACAGAACTGAAAGCATTGCTTTCGCTACCAGCCCCCCCTGTGTCGCGAACGGCTCTATTGGGTGCGTTGGCGGCGAAAGAGGCGCTGGCACAAGCACAAATCCCCGCTGGAAAAAAGGTCGCTTTGATCTCTGCCACTACTGTGGGAGGGATGGATCTTACCGAACAGTTTTTCCCACAATATCTGGAAGATAACCAACACGGCGACCTCGAATATGTGCGCGGCCACGACTGCGCTACCCACGCAAAGCTACTCGCTGAAATGTGTGGCATTAACGGGTTTTGTGCCACCATAAGCACCGCCTGCTCATCGGCGGCGAATGCCATTATGATGGGAGCTAGAATGTTAGAGAGTAACCGTTGCGACTATGTAGTGGTTGGGGGGAGCGATGCACTGTGCGCCTTTACCCTCAATGGGTTCCAGTCGCTGATGATTGTCGACAAGGAGCCGTGCCGCCCCTTCGATCGTGATCGTGCGGGGGTAACGTTAGGGGAAGGGGCAGCCTATCTGGTCATGACCCGCGAAGCTACCACCCACTCCCTCGGAAAACTCGCAGGCTATGCCAATGCCAACGATGCCTTCCATCAAACGGCTACCTCTGAACAAGGAGAAGGACCCTACCTCGCCATGAAAGGGGCACTCGAAAAAGGGGGATTAACCCCGTCGCAAATAGATTACATTAACCTACATGGTACAGGCACGCCCAATAACGATGGGTCGGAATGGAATGCTATTTCAAGACTTTTCGGCATGCCAATTCCACCGATGAGCTCTACCAAAGGGTTTACCGGACACACCCTCGCTGCCGCAGGTGCGGTAGAAGCGGTGTTCGCACTGTTGGCACTGCAACACCAAACCTTATGGGCGAATCTTCGCTTCGAAAATCCATTGGCACCTAACGCCATACCTGTAACCGAAACCACAGCGGCACCCCTCCAAACCGTCCTCTCTAACTCGTTTGGCTTTGGGGGAAATTGTTCATCTTTAATCTTTACTACCTAATGTATTACATCAACCAACTCACTTCGTATCAAAACCTTCAATCCGATATTAAAACGTTGATTCCTGAAATGAATATGCGTAGGAGGATGAGTCGTGTGGTGAAGATGGGCACTACTACCGCGCTCGAATGTCTCGACACTTTTGAAAGAGAGACAGCACTTGCTGTGGATGCCATTATTACCGCCACGTGGCTGGGCTGTATTGCCGATAGTGAGAAGTTTTTATCCAATATGATTACCGCTGAGGAGCAGATGTTGAATCCTACCCCTTTTATCCAATCTACCTTTAACACGGTGGGGGCGCAGGTGGCACTGTTGCGCGGCAAACACGGCTATAACAACACCTTCTCGCAGCGCCACGCTAGCTTTGAATGTGCGCTGTTCGATGCCACGTTACTACTCGATAGTGGCGATGCCCGCGCGGTATTGTTAGGGCTTTTCGATGAGGTGACACCCACACTCACAACGCTAGCAGAACGACTAGGGATAACCCCCGAGAAAGGGCTAGGCGAAGGGGCCATCTTTATGGTGCTAACATCGCACCCTACCGCACAAACCGTAGCTGCCATCACCCATTTGGAGATGGAGCAAGGGAGGATAGAAGAGAACAACGGGGTTTCAGTAGCAGAAGAGGCTGCCCACGAATGGTGCGGCGCCGCCATAGAAGTGCTCGCCGCGAAACTACAACACGCCACAAAAGGGGAAACCTTCTCTTTGAAAAACGATATTTTTGGAACATCCCATAGCTTGATGACGATAGAATGTTGGTAGCAGTAATTATTTTGGTGGTATTGATGATAAGTGTGCTCCTTTTTAAGTTGCACCACGTGAATGCACCTTTTTACCTCACCTCATTCCGCAAAAACCGCGCAGCCAACCGTTCTGTGGCCCTCACTTTCGATGATGGTATTGACCCAGTACCAACCACGCAAGTGC
>CAYJOY010000008.1:0-22984 GCA_964371885.1 uncultured Lentimicrobiaceae bacterium
ATATTTAACATGTTTTGAGTACATTATTCATTTTTCAAGATGCACTTCCAAATTATATTCATTTTGTATTTTGGCAAGGAAAACGAATTTTTTGCGATGGGAGTGTACATTAAACGTACATGACCTGAGCAAAAAATGAGTTTGACGCCGTCCAAAATGCAAAAGGAATAATTTGGATTAATTGTCTTCTTTTTCTTTTCTTACGAGGCGATTTATCGCGTCCACGTAGGCTTTTGCAGAAGAGGTGATAATATCGGGATCGGAGGCACGCCCTGTGGCGGTCAAACCGTTTTCCATAAGGCGAACGGTTACTTCACCTTGGGCATCGGTTCCGCCTGTGATGGCGTTAACGGCGTAACGCTCCACTTCGGGGGAACGACCGAGAAGCTCGGCAATCACGTTAAACACGGCGTCCACGGGGCCGACACCAAAACCTGCTTTTCTGCGTATTTCGTCTTTCACTTCGAGGGTGACGGCGGCGGTGGCAGGCATGCTTTCTGTAGAACCTTGTACGGCAATGGAAATAAGCTTGTAAGTGTCGGGCATGCGGTAAATTTCGCCTACGATTAGGGCTTCGATATCTTCGTCATGCACTACTTTTTTCTTGTCTGCCAAGGCTTTCACCGCATTAAAGACGGTTTCAAATTTTTCTTCGTCAAGGGAACCGTAACCGAGTTGCTCGAGCTTGTTACGCACGGCGTTACGGCCTGAATGCTTACCGATAACCAAGTCAGAACCAAGACGCCCAATGGACTGAGGAGTCATAATTTCATAGGTTTCACGATTTTTAAGCATACCGTCTTGGTGAATACCTGATTCATGGGCAAAGGCATTTCCGCCGATAATGGCTTTATTGGCAGGTATAGGCTGACCGATAATCATGGAAAGAAGACGGCAAGAAGGGAAAAGTTGTTCGGTGTTGATATTGGTATCAAGTCCAAAAATGTCTTTACGCACTTTAAGCGCCATAACCACTTCTTCAAGAGAAGTGTTACCGGCTCTTTCACCGATACCCGAAAGGGTTACTTCCGCTTGTCTTGCGCCTGCACCGATGGCGGCAATGGTGTTTGCAACCCCAAGGCCTAAATCGTCGTGGCAATGCACACTGAAAATCGCTTTGTCGGAAACTTCGCAGTTATCGATAACGTATTTGATAAGCTCGGCATAATCGGAAGGGATAGCATAACCGACGGTATCCGGAAGGTTGATAACGCTTGCGCCGGCGTTGATGGCCACGGTTACCGCCTCAGTCAAAAAGTCTTTGTCGGAGCGGGAAGCGTCTTCGGCGGAAAATTCCACCACCTCGCAAAGCGAACGGGCATGCTTCACACCTTTATCAATCATATCAAGAACTTCTTGAGGCTCCTTACGAAGCTTATATTGCATATGGATGGCAGAAGTAGCCAAAAAGGTATGGATACGGGGTTGAGCCGCGTTTTTGATAGCGTCCCAAGTTCTCTCGATATCCGCAGGCATGCAGCGAGCCAGACCGGCAACTTGGCATTTGGTTACTTTTTCGGCAATGGCTTTAACAGCCTCAAAATCCCCTTGACTGGAGGCAGGAAAGCCTGCTTCGATACAGTCAACGCCAAGATTTTCGAGTTGCTCTGCAAGGCGCAATTTTTCGTGTAAGTTCATGGTTGCGCCGGGGCTTTGTTCACCGTCTCGCAAAGTCGTATCAAAAATATAAACTCTGTTGTCCATCTCTTATCCTTATCTTATTTTTTAATTCTTTTATTTGTGTGTGTTGGGCGTTTCTAAATTAATTTAGGAACATGACCAAATTAGTCGCCACTCATCTTGAGTTTACGTATAATTTTATTGTTTCTGTGGGGCAAATACACATAGGTATAGAGTATACCGCCAAGCAGATACAACCAAATGGAGTTGAAAAGCCAAAAACGGGGGTTGCTAAAAAGCAAAATCATACAGAAAATAGACCCCAGTAAAACCCTAAACGGATGTGCTTTTACAAAGCCAAATTCTTTAAAGGAAAAATAACGAACCCTGCTTACCATAAGAAGAGGAACAATTATGCAAATAACAAAGGTAAGTTGGGATATATATCTTGTTATAAAGTCAGGCAAATAGGGAAGAAAAAGTACAAATGCCGCTAACGTACAGCCGGCCGCAGGAGAGGGCAAACCGATAAAGAATTTTTTGGAAACCACACCCACATTCACATTAAAGCGAGCAAGGCGCAAAGCGGCACAAATAACAAATAAAAAGGCAATGCCAACCCCGATACGTCCAAAACTTTGCAACTGCCAAGACCAAGCAAGCACGGCAGGAGCGACCCCAAAGGCCACCAAGTCCGCAAGGGAGTCGAACTGCACCCCAAACTCACTTTGGGTATTGGTTAAACGAGCTATTTTCCCGTCGAGTCCGTCTAAAAAGGCACTGGCAAAAATGGCCAAAGCGGCGGCATGGTGCTGTCCTTTAAAACAATACACAATACACATAAAGGCAGACAGCATGCTGGCCGCCGTGAAAAGATTGGGCAAAATGTAAAAACCTTTATGGGGTGTTTTCTTTTCCATGAAATTCCTCTTGGTTGCGTATATAAGCCTGACTACATTAAAACCTCTGCAAAATTCAAACGTTATAATCACGCTTGTAACTATGCAGAGCTCTTTTTAGTCATTTTTTTGAGCAAGTACACTTTGTCCTGCAAAAACCTGTTCGCCGATTTTCACCGCAGGGCTATAGTTATCGGGTAAATACAAATCCACACGAGAACCAAAACGGATAAGGCCAAAACGCTCACCCCTTTGAAGCTCGTCTCCTTCGTCTGCCCTGCAAACGATACGGCGGGCAATAAGGCCTGAAATTTGTACAAAAGCCCAGTTATTTCCGTCGGTATCCGTCATGGAGTAGGCGCAACGCTCATTATCGGTGCTGGCTTTGTCGTAGGCGGCGTTGATAAATTTTCCGGGGATATATTTGATGGCCTCTACCCTACCTTCGACGGGGGCACGGTTCACATGCACGCTAAAAACATTCATAAAGACGGAAATACACGGACGAAGTTCACCTGTAAACGGATCGGGTGCGTCGTAAATTCTGATGATTTTACCATCGGCAGGACTGACCGCAAGACCTTCGGCTGTTGGCACAACACGCTTGGGATCACGAAAGAAAAAGACACTGAACCACAATAAAATCAAACAGATAACTGCCGCAATCTTCCATGATAACAAGGCAAAAATAAGGCCTGTAGCAAAACAAAGCCCGATTATGGGAAAGCCCTCTTTGGCTATATCCGCACTTTCTTTTTTCATAGTACACCTGTTCACAAGTAGGTTTAAACGTTTTTCTCAGTATAAAGCGCTCTGCATAACTACAAATGTAGTTATAGATTCTGTGCTTTTTTCAAAATCCTGACTTTATGGCAAAATAAAAGTTATGCAGAGAAAGGCACAAAAATCAATCAGTTAACGACAAAAGCGCGGTTTTGTCTATTCTTGATGTTTGGTCGCGTTTGCGTTGCAAACACTCCATAAGCCCTCGCAAAATGAATTTTGCAGAGAGCTTAATATAGTACACAATGCCCCTTTATACAAGTTTTTTCGTGCAAAAAATACATATTTTCTTTGGTAAACTCGTTTTTTAGTTAGAAATTTTTTTTATCAACTCTTGACTACAATAGAGATTATCTTATATTTTAAGAAATATATGTTTTTTAAAGTTATATATTGCTTTATGAGTGATTTATTTTAGACCGTATGCTTTGAATTTTTTGGGGATTTTTTCTTTTTTCCGAGCTTTAACTGGAATTTCTATCTGTTTTCCCTGAATTTCTATGCATTTCTTTAGATTTTAAACACAGGGAAAAATGTATGAAGACGTCAAAAGTCGTTTTTTTGTCGATGCTATGTATTGCGTTTATTGTTTTTTCATTTGTAGCCAACAAAACAGCCACACGAATTTCAAAGGATGAAGAAAACATTTTAAACGTATACTCCGGCAGAATAAAGACCGTTGTAGAGTCAAAAGCCAGACTCGCAGAAATTATGGAACAAGTTGTCCTGAATTATGGCGATAACTTTACCGAAGACCGTTTTAATAGCATCGCCTCCTCGATGTACAGTGAAAAAACAAAACCTATTATTGCGTATTTACCCGATGGCATTGTGACTCTTGTTTTTCCAAGGGAAAGCAATAAAAACGCTCTTGGGGTAAATGTTCTTGAAAACAAACATACCAAAGTTGACGCCCAAAGATCGATTAAATTAAACAGAACGATTATTTCAGGCCCTTTTAAGTTTTTAGGAGAAGGCTTTGGCTTTGTGGTGAGAAATCCTATTTTTAGAGACGGAAAATTCATAGGATTTTCCATGGTGGGAATCAGTATTAACAATCTTCTCCAACATTCGGGCATTGTCAATCTGGAAGATTTTAACTACGAATACACTCTAATTAGTCGTTATAACGGAGAAAATGTTGTAGCAAAAGAAACGCAAAACTTTGATAAAAAGCACGCTCTTTATAAAGAATTTGATATTAATGAAAACACATGGACGCTTGGAATCTATCGTCAAAACAAAATTTCACAGGTTATAACCTATTCGTCTTTCTGGTTTTTTGCCATTCTTTTTGTGGGCTGTGTCGTCAGTTATATGCTCCTGCGTTTTGAACAGCACAGAGAAGAACTTAATTTTCAATTGGAAAGGGATAAAATGACAGGCGCGCTCAATCGCTTGGGGCTTGAAAAATATATCGAGCATACTCAAAATACTCCCTTTGCCCTCTTTTTTATCGACTTGAATAAATTTAAACCTGTGAACGATACCCACGGCCACGAAATAGGCGATAAACTACTGGTTGCCTACGTCAAACGCCTCAAAGCCAAAATGAAATCAGACACCAAGGTCGTCAGAATCGGTGGCGATGAATTTGTGCTTATTGCCCCAAAAGTCAAAACAGACCACACTGCCCTTGCGATTAAAAAAAGAATCTGTGAACTATCGGAACGCGTCTTTTATTTGGACAACATAAAAATAGAAATTTCAGCAAGTATCGGTTATGTGTTTTCCCATGAAGCGGATGATATAAAAGAGTTGTTAGAAATTGCCGACCAAAGGATGTATGAGGAGAAGGGAGGGCCCTTGGGAGCAATTCCTCGCTAAGTAGTATCCTTTGTAACCGCTTTTTTGTTCTTTTTTGAAGTTTTTAATTTTGTTAATCTAATTTTATTTTTTTAAACAGTTTTTAAGGGGAGAAAAACTGTAGGGGCAAGCCCCTTATCTTTTTCTCCCCTTCCACCCTTCTTTTGTTTACCCCTAGCGTTCACCGTTTCTTACTTTTGGTTAAGCTTTTTTAGTTCTGCACAATCATAACTTGTTAACTAAATTATGATTGCCTTATATTGAAAAAAATTATTATAATTACAGATAATTACTCTAATAAAAAGCGAAATTGCGAACCTTACTTCATAAATTAATCAAAATTCCTCAATACAAGTTCAGCCGTTAATATTTTTCCGCCTAAATGAAACCTTGAACCGCGTGTAAGCGGATTTATTTCACTTGCTATTACTTCCTCAAGAATATTCGGGTGAATATATTTTGCTAATCGTAACTCTTTCGGGTTGGCCAGCAATTTAGGCAGCACATATTCCCCAAGCCACATAGCCCAATTTTCTAAAGGAACTTCTTTTACATTAAAAAGTTTATTATAAACTTTCTTGGGCGCTCTAAAAAGTACTTTTGCTAAATTAAAAGTAAATTTATCGCCTTTGGCATACCAAGCAGGTTTAATTCCATTGATTGGAATATTTTTTAGTTGTGGATGCCTTTCAAGCAAAGATGAAAAAAGCTGATGTTGTTTCCAGTAAGGATATTGTTCGTATATAACTGGAGTGATGGTTAACGTACTGAGATTTGTATTATATGATAGGTTTCTTATCTCGCTGTCCCAATAAGGTGAAGCCATTGACACAAAGTTTTCTGCCAAACTAATCTCACCGCCAAAATACTTTGTAGACAGTTCGTAGTGATTAAAAGTTAAAAGACGTTCAGAAATGGGAATATTTGTCCAATCATATCGATCGTCTAAAAACTGACGTGACTGTTCAAGGTGTTCACTCGCTACTTTTATGTCCGAAAAAATTGAAAAATACGGATGAGTTTTTGCATCATAATTTTGGTTTTCTACAAGAGACACAACTGGCTCTGATAAGGTGTGAGGGGTTGCTCCCGAACTTCTAAAAAAGTGATCGGCGGAAATCCCTGTCACCACCCCTTCAATCCCATGTTTTGCTAAATATTCATAGACAAAAAGAAGAACACACCGCATCGCAGGGTTCAGACCGCCGGAGTAGTCCGTATTTGTTAGTACAAGATCCGATAATTGTGCAATAAGTTCGTCATCTATGCATATATAGTGATGATCCAGCCCGAGGCTATTACCGATACGTTTTCCTTCTTCAATATCACTTGTGCCGGCTATGCCGTATGTAAAAAGTTGTGGTTTTACATAGTCGGGTTTATACCCTACAGCAGTACGAGCATCAAAACCGCTTGTTATACCTGAGGCGTATTTATCTGCACCTACATTTTCATAATATAGCGGTATGCGTTTACTAAAAATTTCATGCGTTTTATCTTGCATTTCCTTTTCGGAACAGTCAGGAATATTGGCTTTGTATATCGGAGCATATTCAGTTAGTGTTGCCTTCATATCGCTTGATACGGTCAAGATGGCAGCGGCAGGCATTCTAAAAACATTTTTTATCGGTGTGGTTTGATTTAACGGGAAGTTGAAAATTAAAAAGTCGGTGAGCCATTTTTCATCAAACTCTTTTGTTTCAAGGCATGAAAAAAATGTTTTAAAAGAAGTTGAGAAAATAAGTTTATTGTCCAGTAGCGAATAGAAAACAGGATACTGTGAACATCTGTCAGAAATCAAATAACTTTCACTGGACTCGTGATTATGAATCCCAATAGCAAAAGGTCCGCCAAAAGTGTTAAAAATATCGTATGATTTGTTTTCTATAGCAGAAAAAATTTGATCCCACGGAACAAGGCTTACTCCCGGTAACACTCCGGCAAACCATGCACACATTTTTCTATTGCTATAGAATCTTGTATCTTTAATAGCACAAGTTGAAACGTGTGATACAGCAGAATAACAATTATTATTTTTAAATTCTTGAACAGAAAGGTGTTGTGCATTGTTTATTGATGTTTGCGCTTTGGAGTATAAAACTTCAGAGATTATTTCGCTCTGAGAAAGTATCAGGCATGCCGGCATAAAATTAACTCCTATTCTTCTAAATATGAAAAAATACGCTATAAACATATTATAGTTAGCAATAAAAAGCAACATTAAACCATTAAACTATCATGTAAAAATTATATAAAATTAGGGTATGTTTCTGAATTACTTTTTCGAGAGAGGGAACTTTTGAAAAAGTTCTCCCCTCTTGAGCTTTCCCCCACAAAACTTTTAATAATAATACGTTAACAACTAAAGCTTGACTAACTATACACGAGAGTTCTTTTTGTAACCAATGAACAATCTGGCTAATTCTCCATAATAAACAAACTGCTTACAAACTGAAACACCTATATTTTCTGTAATTATTCAACTTATAAAGACTAATTTGGAAACACATCCTAGTTGTATTAATATTTTACAACAATAAAAAGTAAAGTTATGCACAAAAAATTTTAAATTGTGCATAACTTTGTTCTTTATTACTATAACACACTATAATTATAAAAAATATTTTTTAATTTACCGTCCCATTATTAAAGTTTTTTAAGGAAAGGGGGAGGGTTTTCCCCCTCCCAAAAACAAGCAAATTGAAATGACGTGATTCTTAATCCCTCTGTTATTGACTTTTTTGAAAAAAACAATAACACTATTAAGAATACAAAATTAATTTAATTAGGAAACACACCCTAAGGTGCAAAACACATGCTAAAAAAAGACAATAGAATCTATGAAATTGACATTTTGCGTTTTGTTGCGGCCACTATAGTTTTTTTCTTTCACAGCACCTTTAGGGGGAATTATTACGAATTATACTCCTTTGATTTTCCCACGCTAAGCCTTTTTTCCAAATATGGCTTTTTGGGAGTCGACCTTTTCTTTATAATCAGCGGATTTGTTATCCTTATGTCTGTGCAAAATAAAGCACCGACAACTTTTTTTCAGTCTCGTTTTATCCGTCTTTACCCCTGTTTTTGGTTTGGCGTCACTTTCACTGCTTTGGTATGCTATTTTTTTGGCCCTGAAATTTTTCAACCCAAATTTTGGCAATATCTCGTTAATATGACCATGCTTGCAGGTTTTGTCGGAGTTCCTGAGATTGACGGTGTTTACTGGACCCTTTATGTGGAAATTAAATTTTATACAATGGTATTTTTGATAATGCTGATAAAAAAGTTGGATTATTTTATTTACTTTTTATACGCATGGATGTGTTTGTCCATAGTTAACTATTTAATAGCCATACCTTGGACTATTAAAAATATTCTTATTCTCAATTGGGCCCATTATTTTATTGCGGGTTGTGTTTTTTACCTCATAAGAAGAAATGGACTCAAACCTTCATACCTTATTTTGCTTGCCACCAGCTATATTATAGCCATGCTAAGGGTTGCATCCAGAGCTCAATCTATGCAAAATAACTACGATGCATTCTTTTCCCCTCTGATTTGTTCATTGTTGATAAGTGTGTTTTTTATCGTTATTTCATTATGTTCCTTAAAAAAAATAGACCTTTCTCGTTATGGCAAGCATGCTGTAGTTATGGGAGCCCTATCTTATCCCATGTATTTGCTACATCACCATGTAGGGTTTATTTATATTGAGCATTTGGCACCTTATATGAATAAATACTTTATTATCACAAGCCTTTTTGCTTTGGTTTTACTAATTTCTTATATTTGTATAGGTTATGAAAAATGGATGGCGAATAAATTAACGTATGCATTTAAATTTATTACGTTCCGCAGGTAAAATATATGCGAATTAAATATTCACTTTTTTTCAATATATTAATCTTAATCATTGTTTGCCTAGCTTCATTATATATAGGAAGAAAAAGTCATTATTACAGTAATAATATCAGAAGTTTCTACTTTAACGAGCGTAATACAATGCTCAAAAGGCAGGCTACTCAAATAAAAACATGTGACATTTTAATGATAGGCGACAGCCTTGTTGAAGGAATGTTCTATCAAAGCGATACTTCATCTATAGTTCTTATGGGCGTTGGCGGGTCAAAAGTGAGTGATTGGCGTCATTGGACACCCAAAATTTTTTCTGAATTAAAAGCAAAAAAACTTATTATCGCCATCGGAGTAAACGACTCGGCCAGACACATTTCTTTCAACATCAAAACTTTTATTGATAATTATAAAAAATTATGTGCTACAGCCAAAGAATATGGCATAGAAAATATCTATATTTCTTCGGTATTACCTGTTGGAAAAAATCAAGCCTTAGGGGATGAAGTCTTTGATAGTAAAGTGATAAAAGAAATTAATTCAGTGCTTAAAAATTTAGCCCATACTTTTGGTTACTCCTATATCGATGCTTACAGTCGTTTTGTTGATGACGAGGGTTTTATGCCCGAATCACTCACTTCGGACGGTGTTCATCTAAACGATATGGGGTATCGTATTTGGAAGGAAATTCTTTTCTAAAGAAGAAGAGAGCGCTCTTAGGAACTCCTCGTTAAGGAGTCTCCTTTTTGAACGCTTTTTGTTCTTTTTCTAAGTTTTAATTTTGATAATCTTATTTTTTTTATAACAGTTTTTCTCCCCTTAAAAATTAAAATAAAGCAAAAATAAAATCATATAAAAAAGGACTGCACTTTCGCACAGTCCCTATTCTTCAGCTCTTTTAAGAGGTTACAAAGGAAGCTCTTTAAAAAAGGAGTTCCCTTACCTTTATGAACTAAATTTCCTTACAATCGCCTCTTTGGCATCATCAAGACTCAAATAAAGCGAAGGCACAATAAGCAAACAAATAACCGTCGCAAAGAGGATACCGAAACCCAAAGAAAGGGCAATGGGTATCATCATTTTTGCTTGTCTTGAGGTTTCAAAAATAATAGGCATCAAACCGACAAAGGTCGTCAAAGTTGTCAACAAAATCGGTCTGAAACGCTGAATCGAAGCTTCATAAACCGCCCTTCGGGCATCCATACCCGCACGGCGTTTTATATTGGCAAAGTCAATCAACACCAAACTATCGTTTACCACAACCCCCGACAGCGCAACAATACCAAAGATACTGATAACGCTTAGGCTATAGCCCATAATAAGATGCCCGAACACAGCGCCCACGATACCGAAGGGAATGGCGCACATAATAATCAGCGGTTGACCATAGCTCTTGAAAGGAATGGCAAGCAAGGCATAAATCCCGAGGAGCGCAAAAAGCAAACCATAAATCATGGTATTGGTGCTGTCTTGCATATCCGCTTGTCTGCCCCCAAAAGTCCAAGACAAACCTGGGTACATGGCCATAAGTTGAGGCATAACGTCGGTGGTAACCGTGCTCATCATAACCCCCACTTCGGAGGCGGGGGTGACGTTGGCGGAAACGGTGGACGTTCTGCGCCCGTCTGTATGTCTGATGACAGAATCGGCTTTGGTGTCTAAAATTTCCACCACATCACGCAAAAGCACTTCTTGCCCGGTGGGGGTGTAAATAATCAAATTTTCCAAAGTGCTGAGCTGATTTCTTTCCTCTTCGGGCAAACGAACACGCACCGTCACTTCATTATAATCCCTTTGTTGCTTTAAGGCGGTTGCCCCTTCAAAAGAGTTTCGAAGCTGTGTGGAAATATCCCTTGTGGTCAAGCCCAGTTGGTGGGCAACGGGAAGGATTTTAAAGTCAAACTGTCTGTTTCTGTTACTGACGCCTGTGTCAATATCTCCGATACTTCCATAATTGGCTAACATTTTGCCGAGTTGTTCGGAAGCCATATCCAAGGTGGCGGCGCTTTTATGGGAAAGGCGCACGGTAAGGCCTTTACCGGAACCGGGACCGCCTCTGTCGGCTTCCATAAGAACACGTTCAGCACCCACGATATTTCCTGTTTTATTACGCCATAAATCGGTGACTTCAAAGGTGCTCATGGGTCTGTCGTCGGCATCCACCAAGAAGATTCGGCCGACCACTTTATTTTTGGAAACGCTGACATAAATCCCTTTGGAAAGGGCTTCGCCGCCGTTTTCGTCCACCACTTCTTGGGCGGCGTTCATCAAATGGTCTTTAATCCGTTCGATTTCGGAAAGGGCGGCGCCTGTGGGCAATTCCACTTCCGCAAAAGCGTAATCGGATTCCACGCGTGGCATAAGGTCAAAGCCCATACGGCCTGACATTACATACGCACCCACGACTATTAAAAGAGCAAGACTGCCTGTTAACATAATGTAACGATGTTTAAGAACCGTATTGAGCAAAGGCCCGAAACGATATTCCACAAAATACATAAATTTCTTATTAAAGGCTTCTTGCTTACAAGTAATTGTAGTTAAAATTCCCTTTTGTCGGCATTCATTACCCTCTGCTTTCTTGGCGGAAGTATGGCTTAAGTGAGCGGGAAGTACGTAAAGCGATTCAATAAGCGAGCAAGCAAAAACTGCCAAAACGACCAGAGGAATGGCACCCCAAATTTTGCCCATCACACCCGGAACAAACATCATGGGTAAGAAGGTCAAAATATTGGTAAGCACGCTAAAGACAACGGGTCCCCCAACCTCTTTCGTTCCACGAATGGCGGCTTCCAAGGAAGAAACTCCCCTTTCTTGCCAGGCACTGACGTTTTCCCCTACTACAATAGCATCGTCAACCACAATACCCAAGGTGATAATAAAGGCAAACATGGTGATCATGTTCACGGTGAGATTCATGGGATTAAAGAATAAAAACGCGCCCAAAACCGAAACAGGTATGCCAAGGCTTACCCATGTGGCAAGGGAAGGACGCAGAAAAATAGCAAGACAGATAAAGACCAAGAAAACACCCGTTAAGGAGTTGGCAATAAGAAGGCCTTCACGGTCGGCATAGATTTTTGCGCTGTTACTGCGTTCGATGAGCTGTAAATCACCTGGGAGGGTTTGATCGATTCTGTCTAAAATAGCTTTTGCTTGATCCACAACTTCCACGGGAGATTGGCTGTCATTTTTATACACATCGATAAGAACCGCACGTTTACCGTTAAATTCTGCCCAGTAATAACCGTCGTCAAAACCTTCGGAAATTTCCGCCACATCGTCCACCAAAATACGACTGCCGTCGGGATTGGTGATAATGGGAATATCTCTGAAATCATTCGCCAAGTCTCGGCGCTCGTCCACTTTCATAAGAATATCACCCGAGGAAGCTCGCAAAGTTCCGCTTCCTTGTTCGAGGGCGCTTTGACTGATGGCGGTGGCCACATCGGACAATTTTAAGTTATAACGGCGCAAGGTTTCTTGGGGCACTTCCACATGCACTTCCATGTCACGCACACCCTCAATGTCTACCTTGGCAATGGCGTCGGATTGAAGCAGATCGTCTTTGATAATGTCTGCCCAGTAGCGCAACACATGCTCATCTTCATGGCCTATAAGCACATAGGTCAGCACGCTTCTTAGGGTACTGTTTAAGGAAACTATGGGTTTTTCCGCTTCGTCGGGAAGAGTGCTGATGCGGTCGATGGCGGCCTTCATATCTTGTAATACAATATGTTCATCAAAACTTTCGTCTATCTCAAAAGTAACGGAGGCATAGCCGGAAGACATAAAGGCGTTTGATTCTTTAATGCCTTCCACGTCTTGGGCGGCCTGCTCAACGGCAAGCACCACACTTTTTTCCATTTCTTCGGGAGTTGCCCCGGAATAGGAAACAGAAACCGTAATCATTCCAAGGGAAAAACTGGGAAAAACGTCTTTTACGGTCAGCGTACTCATCATTAAACCACCGACGAGCAAAACCACCATTAAGAGGTTCGCCGCCACGGGGTTTTGCGCCATCCAAGAAATGGATCCCCTTTTTAGGTCTTCGGGGAGGGCCTTGGCTTGATCTTCTAAACTGAGGTGCTTTGGCTTGTTATTTTGTGGATTTTCGGAGCTGTTTTTTTCTTGATTTTCCATAAGGATTCCCCTAGTCCGCTACTTTTTCAATGTTTTGCACGGTTACGGGCATGCCGTCAATGGGGGCAGGCACAAGGGAAATAATCAAGTATTCGTCATTGTTGATACCATCTGTAATATACACAAAATCAATATCTTTCCACGCCACTTTTACAGGACGAATATCCAGTTCATAGCTTTGTTTTTCGCTCTTGTCTTGAGCGTTTTCAGGGTTTTTATTTTCCTGTGCGCCCTCTGCACTAGGTGCATTTGGTGCACCTTGCCCATTTGGACTATTTTCAGAACGAGGAGAATTTTCTTTGGGGATAGCCACATACACCGTGTCATTGCTGTGTAAAGCATTTCTCGGAACAACAAAAACGTCTTTAAAAAGCCCTACGCTGAGTTCAACACTCACTTGATCGCCCAAGATTAAAGGGGCTTCTTTATTTTCAAGCCCAAGGGGATCGGATACGGTGATTAAAATACGTCCCATACGGGTTTTTTCGTCAAGGCTGGCGATATGATTTTCCACAACGCCTATGCGTTCCACACCTGTACTGCTGATAACACGCGCTTCTTGGTCTTTACCTTCAAGCAAATTCAAGCTTTGAATTTTATCGAGAGGAATAGAGGCTTCCACTCTGTATTCATCCGTGCCCACAATTTCAAAAAGGGTTTCGGAGGTGGTCGCCTGACTGCCAAGGGAAGTATTTCTGTTCACAATAATAGCGTTATATGGGCTCAAGACTTTGGTATATGCCAAATTAAGTTTTGCCATATCCATATCGGCTTCAGCTCCGCTTACCATAGCTTTTGCTTGTTCTAACTGAGGTTTACGAAGCGCCAAGGCTGTTCCTTGGGCGCTTAGAGAAACACCCGAATTGGCGCGTCCCGTATTGCCCATTTGGGATAGCACACCCGATAATTGATTAAGCTGGGCAACTTCGGCCTTAGCTACATTTTGCTGACCGATTTCCAAGTCATAGGAGGCCTTGGCTTGCACCAAAGCACTTTCTCTGCTTCTTAAAGTATTTTGATAGACGGCGTCGTCAAGTTGCACCAAGAGTTCGCCTTCTTCTACAATAGAACCCACATCGGCATTTTCGCCAAAACTCAACACTTGCCCCGACACTCGAGCTTTTACCATTGTATGCTGAGAAGCGGTTAAACTGCCCAAAGCTGTGATATAAACTTCGGCATCCGCTCGAGAAGCTTCCACCACATTCACCAAGGGACTCGGCACTTGCGGTCTTGCTTTTTGGCTTTTTGGCTGTGTAGACAATATAAGCCAAGCAAGCGTCATAGATACGGCTAAAATTACGATAACAATTAGCAAGGTTTTATTACGAGACATTATTTTTCACCTACAATATTTTCACGGCTAAACGTGGGAAAAAACATACCCCCAAGGGCTCTGCAAAGATCAATACGGGCTTTCACCACATTAACTTGCTGTTTTACCAACGATATTTCTTGATTTTGAGTATTATTGAACTGGGTTATAAAACGTAAAAAGGTTTCACTGCCCTGTAAATAGCTTTCTAAAATGGCTTCGGTGGATTTTTGCGCCAAAGCAAACTGTCTTCCTTGTAAAAAGAGTTTATTTTGCTGGGCAACATCGCTGACCAAGGCATTATTCACTTCCTCAATGGCCTGTGCCACAACCTTGGCATAGGCTTGCACCGCTTCCTCTGCCGCCGCACGGGCACGCCTTTCTTCGGCGGCTAACTGACCACCGTCAAAAATGGGAGCGGTTAACGAAGAAACAAGACTCGACACCCAATTAACAAAAATTAAAGAAGGTTCTGCCGCGCTAAAAGCATGACTTGCAGATAGTTTAATGGAAGGGAAACGATTGGCACGGGCTCTTGAAACATCAAGATCCGCAGCTTCCAGTCTTGCCCATGCGGCCTTGATGTCAGGACGCAATTCCAAAAGTTCTATGGGTAAACCCACTTCGGGCATGGGAGTTATTTTAGGGAGTCTTGCGTTATGATCAAACTCCGGTAAATTCCCCGGCAATTGTCCAAGAAGCACAGATAAAGCATTTTTATACTTAATGCCTTGCTCTTCCACGGTGGGGACATTGGCCAGAGAAGCCGCAAGGGATTCTTGCTGTTGCAAAACATCCGTACTGCTCGCCAAGGCGTTTTTAAAGCGGGTTTCTTGCATGGTCACAAGGCTTTTGTTCACGGCTATTTGTCTTTGTAATACCGTATATTCTGCTCTATTACCCAAAAGATTCGCCCAAGTTTCCGCCAAAGAGGCGGCAATGGTCATGGCCGCAGTTTGCACATCTTCCTTACTCGCTTCATAACGGGCATAGGCCGCACGACGCTCGGAAGTCACCTTACCCCAAAGATCAAGCTCGTAAGAGGCGCTAAAGCCAACTTCATAGCCTGTGCTGTCGGAATAAAAAGACGAGGAACTTAAAGAATTTTGCGTGGTATTAAAACGTTTGTTGGCGGAAGCGTTCAGCCCTATTTGTGGCAAAGAACCGCCAAAAGCGCTATCCGCTTGAGATTTACTTTGCTCAAGACGGGCAAGGGCGCTCAAAAGGTCAAAGTTACCGCTGAGCGCTATTTTTTGCAGATAGTTTAAATCTTCACTGCCGAAACTTTCCCACCACGGTTTCCCCTGAACAAGAGCATAATCAAAGTCTTGATTTTGGGCTACTTGCGCCAAAATCTTCTCGGGAACTTCAAGTTTCATACTATCGTAATATGTGGGGAAATCAGTGGGGAGAGTGGTAAGCGCTTCCCTGTCTTGCAAGGCCATAGGCCCACAGGCACAAAGACCAAGGGATAAAGCAAAAAGAAAAATTTTATGCATAAAATTCCCATATCCTTTTTTTACACATCGTTATGTATCAAAATAAAGCCAGCCCAACCGTATAACCGAAGACTGCCCAATAACATGCTACATGCGTATGGCAAAAACAATACGAATTTTATGAAAACAGCTGTGCTGAACAAAAAAACTGTTTTAGATTGTGCCGACAATCTTTGGCAACACCATCTAAATGAAAATGTTAGTCGGAGTAGGCTAACAAAAGTTCTTGGGATGTGCAAGTTAAATTATATGATAACTCGGAAATATTTCTTTGTTTTTCTTTGTGAAATAGTAGTATCTAACTGATAATAAAACAATATTTACAATACAAACTAAATTCGAACATATAAACTAAATTCCATTAAATCGTGCTTATTCAAAAAGATAAAAACAAACCCATTACACCAAAAATAAGACCCAAAAAAAGACTGGTAAA
Organism: uncultured Lentimicrobiaceae bacterium; assembly: GCA_964371885.1. GTDB lineage: Bacteria > Bacteroidota > Bacteroidia > Bacteroidales > WCHB1-69 > CAYJOY01. The sequence goes on from CAYJOY010000008.1 coordinate 16,354, forward strand.
AATATAAAGAACGGCCTGTACTCTTTTTTTCTTTTGTATTAATTGTAAAATTTCAAAGGAAAAGGTGGAAAAAGTGCTCAACCCACCCAAGAGTCCCAAGGTGAGTGCGTTTTCAATATGATTTTTCCATAGATACGTTATGGATTTTGTTTCGGGAACTTCAAGGGAATATTTCCAAAAAAGCCCTGCAAAAAAGCCAATGCAAAAGGAGGCGAGTAAATTGGCCATAAGGGTTGCAAAAGGAAAAGACGTCCATTCTTTTTTTGCACAAAGTTCTGCAATACCATAGCGAAGGCACGCCCCCACGCTTCCCCCCACGCCAATGGCAAGACATTCTGTAAAAAAAGGATAATTCATTCTATTCTCTAAATTTTTTCCCATTGCGTTCCATATAAGCCTGCATGTTTTTAATGCTTTCCGGATCATCGCTCACAAGGTTCATCAATTCACTAAAAGGATATTTTCCGAGTTCTATTTTTTTAATGGTATTGCTGACAATTCCCCCCACCCAAGGAAGACAAGAAGAATCGACATCTATATTTTGTAAATTGGAAAACTCTGCTTTATTGGCACCGGCAAAACTTCTGCCGACATGTTCCGAGAGGGTACCAAATTTTTTGTAATCAACCCCCGGCCCCTTACGGACACTCACCCCTTGGGTGCTCGGTTTAAAATAACTGTAATTCTCTTGGAGGGTGGTCACACTTTTATTGATATTTTCACCATCGTACATGTCTTTATATTTTTTAAATTCCAAAAATTTTGGCTGTCCCTCCTCGGCAAAAACAACGGGACTATGCACCATAAAAAAAACTGCAAGAGCAAGAGAAAAAAGCTTTTTCATCATATCAACCTTATTGTTTTCAATATTCTTTCAATTTAAAAACATAACGCCAAGTCAACCTGTAAGCTAAGTTGATTATGCTAATGCATAATGATTATTTTTGCAATATGCATTAACTAGGTTTATTCAATGATGAAAATTTTGATTTTTTAGAACTATCGTCGCATAATCTACATTAAAACACTTAAAAACAAAGTTATGAACAAAAAATTTTCTTATTGTGCATAACTTTGTTACTAATCACAGTAATAGACTATAATAATTACAAAATTTATACTTATACATAATTCAAAAGGCAAACGTTAGGTGGTAAATAAAAGAGAGGGCAAAAAGATAAACCGGTCAGGGGAAAAAATAAAGGGGGACTTGCCCCCTATGCTTTTCTCCGCTTAGAGCGTCTTCAATAAGTGTCAATTATTAAAAATGCTCTTAGTCATAATAGTATTCAAGAAACCCTAAGCACCTTTATTGTTGAAATTTCTTGCTGTTACGTTCAATATAGTCTTGCATGTCTTTCACACTTTGTGCGTCATCGCTCACCAAATTCATAAGATTATTAAATGGAACTCTGCCAATATCTTTTTGTTGAGTGGAATCAACAAGCATTATAACTTCGACTGTATGCTCATTTTTCAAGCTATCCTTAGAAGGCTCTATATCAAATATGGTGAGTACTTCTCCTTTTTTGGAAACATAGTTTCCAACATCACTATAGATGCTTTTTATTTCCATACCTTCCTTTACCAAGAAACTTGTAGTAAGGTTGCCTTGCATTATAGGAGACGTATTATAATGAGCCTGCGCAAAATTATTTTTGTCTTTTTCTTTGATGGGGCTTGTCTTAATATAGTCTCTGCACACATAAGGGGCACGGGTGTTCATGTCAAGACCACTATAATCGGGATATTCATTACCGGCATCCCAAGCAAGCCACGTCATTTCCAGCATAACAATTTCTTGCCAACCACTGCAATTTTCATCACCCGGCAATACTTTATTGCTTACAATGCCACCGACCCAAGGAAGAAAATAGGAATCTACACCAATATATTGTAGGTTTGAAAAATCTAATCTATTTTCGCCGGCAGTGCCTTTGGTGACGGTTTGCATAAGCTTGCCGAATTTGCTGTAATTGATACCGGGACCGCTACGCACGCTTACATCTTGACCTGTCGGTTTAAAATAACTGTAATTATTTCCGAGTTCATTAATACTTTTGTCCATATTTGCTTGATCATAGTTGTCATTGTATTTTTTAAACTCCAAAAATTTTGCCTGTCCGTCTTGGGCAAAAACAGTAGGACTATAGACCATACAAATACCCGCAAGGGCGAAAGAAACAAGTTTTTTCATGCTATCCACCTTATTCTAAGTGTTATATTAACTCGAATATAGCATGATAGGGAGGGAGTGTATATGTGCAGTTTGGCACAAAAATAAGAGAGGGCCTTTGGGAATCCCTTTTTAGATAGTGTCGGCAAAATGTTCTTTTTGCCAATCTCTTCGTCAGATTTCATTTGCTTTTCGGTCATGTACGTCTATGTACACTCCCTTCAAAGTAAGTTTATCTTCCTTGATATTGCACAAAAACTCCTAACTTGGCGACACTATCTAAGGAGTTTCCTTTTTAACCGCTTTTTTAAAGGCAACTAGTTTTAGTTATTTATTTAAATATAACTTTGAAAACTACATATTTTCTCTTAAATTACAACTTTTAAGGGGAGAAAAACGAAAGGGGTGCCCCCTTATCTTTTTCTCCCCTTCCACCCCTCTTTTGTTTACCCCATGCGTTCGCCGTTTGCCTCCCTATCGGTCAGCTTAAGGGCGAACTCGTTCGAAATGCTCTTTCTTTTATTAAATTTTATTGTTTGCTTTTGCCCCTTCGCCTCTTGTTCGTTCCTCACTTCGGGGCTCACTTTGAGAAATTGCGTATTTGCTGATTTATTGTTCGAATGAGGATAAAGGGAAAAGAAAGTTATGCACAAAATTTTTTTAATTGTGCATAACTTTGTTACTAACGATAATAACACATTATAATAACAATAAAATTTATAAAATAAAAATTATCAAAAATTTATGATTACGTACAGCTAAGAAAAGCTTCACCCGAAGTGAGAAATGACGAACTATATACGCTCTAAAAGCTTCACCCGAACGCAGTGAGAGGGAAGCAAGGTAAAGCAACTTAGGAACAAACAGGCACAGAAAAACATTCCCGACAAGTTCGCCCTTAAGCGAAACCGAAGGTGGAGCAAACGGCGAACGCCAAAGGGTAAGGAAAGGGGGTATTCTAAAGGGGAAAAACTAGGGATTTATCCCTTGGTTTTCCCCTTTAGCCAGATTTAGAAATAAATATTTTAATTGTGCATAACTTTGTTCATAACTACAATAACACATTATAATAACAATAAAATTTACAATTACGCACATTCTAAAAAAGCTTCACCCGAACGCAGTGAGAGGGAAGCAAGATAAAGCACATAGAAACAAACAGGCACGGGAAAACATTCCCGACAAGTTCGCCCTTAAGCGAAACCGAAGGTGGAGCAAACGGCGAACGCTATGGGGGTAAACAAAAGAGGGGACAGAAAGATAAAGAGGGCGGGAGAAAAAGATAGGGGGGCTTGCCCCCTATAGTTTTTCTCCCCTTAAAAACTGTTATTAAAAATAAAATTAAGATTAGCAAAATTAAAAACTGCAAAAAAGAACAAAAAAGAGGTTAAAAAGGAAGCTCCTTAAAAAGGGGTTCCCAAGGGCCCTCCCTTCTTAATGCGCAGAACCCCAATCGAGCCCCACGCCATAATCCACCAAAAGCGGAACAGAAAGTTTTTGTCCTTGCGGAGCAATATTCATCATAATCTCCGCCATGCGCTCCCCTGCCAAATCGGCAAAATCTTCGGGGACTTCCAAGATAAGTTCGTCATGGATTTGCAAAAGAAGTTTCGCCTTCCATCTTTGCAATTTTGTATCTTTATGCACACTCAGCATAGCAAGCTTAATTATATCTGCCGCCGTGCCTTGGATCATGGTATTAACGGCTTGACGTTCGGCAAGGGCTTTTGCCTGATGATTTGCCGACACAATATCGGGAAGCGCCCTTTGTCTGCCCGCAAGGGTCAAGACATAGGCGTGTTGTCTCGCGAATTCTTCCACTTCGTCATAGAAATTTTTAATCTGCTCAAAGCGTTCAAAATACACTTCCATAAAGCGCTTGCCTTCGCTCATGCTGATGTTCAAATCTTGAGAAAGCTTGCGTACTCCCATACCGTAAAGCAAACCAAAGTTAATGGTCTTGGCATGACGGCGCATATCTTGGCTGACGGCATCAAGCTCCACATCATACAGCATGGCGGCGGTACGGGCATGAATATCTTCATTATTTAGAAAGGCTTGTCTTAAGGTTTCATCGCCCGAGCAGTGCGCCAAAACTCGAAGCTCAACTTGTGAATAGTCGGCAGAAACCAGCAAAAAACCCGGTTTTGCCGTAAAACAAGAGCGCATGCGTTGGCCAAATTCCCCACGTACGGGAATATTCTGTAAATTGGGATTACTGGAAGAAAGTCTGCCCGTGGCGGTGGCGCACTGGTTAAACGTGGTGTGAATACGCCCGTCTTTCCCCGTTAAACGTGGCAAAGGCTCAAGATAGGTGGAACGCAGTTTTTCAAGCTTGCGATAATCTTGCAAAGCGCTGACTATGGGGTGTTCTCCTGCCAGTTTTTCAAGCACTTCATTGGAAGTGGAAGCTTGCCCGCCCTTGGTGGATTTACTCATGGGAAGTTGGAGCTTTTTAAACAAAACTTCCCCGATTTGCTGTGCGGAACGGATATTAAATTCTCCCCCTGCTTCGTTGTAAATCAGTTTGGTGATGTCGTCGATTTTGAGATGCACTTCATCTAAGAAGGTGAAAAGCGCCCCCACATTTATCTGCACCCCGATTTTTTCCATGGCGAAAAGCACAGGAACAAGGGGCATTTCCATTTCAATCATTAAATTAATTAAAGAACGCCCTTCCATTTGACGCAACATATTTTCATACAAAGCAAGTGCCAAATGTGCAGGATGATTGCTGTCTTGATGATGTTCCAAAGCAAAACGCGCAGAAATGGCTGCCCATGCGTAGTCTTTTTCATCGGGAGACAAAAGCCATGCTCCTACGCCCAAATCAAAAAAGCGTCTGAAGTCTTTAAACGTTGTGGACAAAACAGGCTGTAAATGCATTTGTAATTTCAAATCACAAAGCACTATTTGCGCCGCATTTTGCATATAAGGAATAAGGTCTTTAATCTCCCCCACAAAGCAAATATCCTTTTGGGCTTCTGTCGGCAGAGCGAGGACTTGAGCGGCTTCTTCCTTCACATTTAATTTTTTCTGCACAGGCTCGGCAGGCTCCATTAACGACATTAAACTTTGTTGGGCATTTTTACTTTTTGATTTTTTACTGCCCTTCATTTCTACATTGGCGTTTTCTGAAGAAAAAGTATCGTCATTATCTGTATTTTTGGAATTTACGCCTTTATTTCCCTTATAATCCAGTAAAAATTCCACAGATTTTGGCAAGGGCGCCAAGGCCAAATAATAACCGCGATTATAGCCTCTATAGGTTTCTGGAATCACCGCCAAAACCTTGTCTGTGCAATCGGGTAAATTCTCGACATGATAAACCTCAAGAGGTTCATTTGGCACAGATTCTGTAGGTGTGTCCATAAAAATTGGCTCGGGTAAACCGTCAACAGCGTCACTATTTTGGGTAATAGCTCCAAGCAAACTTCCTTGTAAATCCCCTTGCGCATTTTCCACAATCAGAATGTTTTTCTTAACCATTTCGGTATAGTCTTTCAAAAGGCCGTTTAGTTCATAACTTTTGAAAAAGCTCTGCATGCTTTGCTCATGGCTTGGGGAAAGAAGCATATCATCAAGGGTAATGTCTGCACATTCCCCCGTGCTCAAAGTGGTGAGCTGACGATAAAGGAACATGGCCTCCAAATTGCCGTCCATTTTCTTTTTCACGCTCGGAGAAAGATTTTCAAAATTATCACGAATACTTTCAAGATTTGGGTATTCCAAAATAAGTTTCATGGCGGTTTTTTCACCGATTCCGCGCACCCCCGGAATATTATCACTGCTATCGCCGATAAGCGCCTGCACATCAGGCCATTGCATAGGCGAAAGCCCTGTGTTTTCCCTAAAAATATCTTCGGTGATAATTTTTTCTTCCTTGGAAGCAGGATCCCACATCACCACATTTTCATTCAAACACTGACGCAAATCCTTATCCGTTCCCACAATAACCACAGGGCGTTCTTTGGAAAATTTTTGCGCCATGGAAGCAATACAGTCATCGGCCTCACAATTAACGGAAACTTCAAGGCGCACACCAAGGCGACGCACCATTTCATGGATAGGATCGAACTGAGCCACCAAATCCTCAGGGCTTGGCGGACGCTGTGCCTTATAATCAGGATAGAGTTCATGGCGGAAATTCGGCCCTCTTCCATCCACCACAAACAGAAAATATTTTGGACGCTCTTCACGGATAATTTTCATTAAAAGACGACCAAGGGTATGGATTGCACCCGTAGGAAAAGAATCGGAGCGCGTCATCTGGGAGTTTCCAAAATAGGCACGGAAAATAAAAGCGTTACCGTCCATTAAATAGACAGGATCTTTATCAAAATCAAAATTTTTAGCAAGTGCCATTTTTTACTCCATTATATTTATTCAGTAGTTTTGAGGAGGATTTTCTTGGGAGGGGAAGAACCTATTTTTTGTAAAAAAGAGGTTCTTCCC
>CAYJOY010000009.1:0-2098 GCA_964371885.1 uncultured Lentimicrobiaceae bacterium
GTGAATAAACAGGGTTTCGTAGTCAGTGTTGTGATAAATTTTCCCAGGTAAAGTGATGCCAATCTGAGCCAATTGTTCAATAAGCTTGTCCATAATAAAGTGTAATTCGTTAATATATATATGTTTATAAAAAATCTTCTCTTTTCTCTTCTCTTTGACAAAAGTAATAATAAATATTTAGTTATACACTCAATTATAGTTTAATTTATTTTTAATGTGATTTTTAACAATTATTAAGAAAAAAAATAATAGAATTAGTTTCAAAATTACTCCCAATACTTTTTATAGATGCCCTGAATTATAAAGATTTGAAAAGTTATAATATTCTATGTGTCATTGATTTAATCTGTGTAAAAATCTTATGAAGGGAAAACTAAAATATCTCTTTTTTTTATGTACTTTTGCGGAATTTTTAAAACATTGTTATTATGACAAACTATATATCGGAAAGAGTTGCCAAAATGGCAGAATCGGAAACATTAGCAATGACACGCATTGCGCGCGAACTGAAAGAAGCAGGTAAAGATGTTATCAGTTTAAGTATTGGTGAACCAGATTTTAACACCCCCGAGGAGGTGAAAGATTTCGCTAAACTTGCTATCGATGAGAACTGGTCGCATTACTCCCCAGTAGCAGGTTACCCTGAATTGAAAAAGGCTATTTGTGCCAAGTTTAAACGCGATAATGATTTAGATTATTCGCCAGCACAAATAGTGGTTTCTACAGGGGCAAAGCAATCTATATTTCAGTTAATAATGGCAACGGTAAACCCGAACGACGAGGTGATTATACCTACTCCGTTCTGGGTTTCATATAAGGAAATTGTAAAATTTGCAGAAGGGAAGATCATTTATTTGCCTACAAAATTAGAGAACGATTTTAAAGTAACAGCGCAACAATTAAGCGAAACTATTACCCCTAAAACGAAAATGATCATGTTCAGTAGCCCCTCTAACCCTACAGGGATGCTCTACTCGAAAGAGGAGTTGGCTGCCATTGCTGAAGTGTTAAAAGCAAATCCTCATGTGTTGGTAATGGCAGATGAGATATACGAACATATCAATTTTGTAGGGAAACACGAAAGTTTAGCGCAGTTTGAAGAGATAAAAGATCAGGTAATAACAATAAACGGCGTGGCAAAAGGGTTTGCCATGACCGGATGGAGAATAGGATTTATTGGTGCGTCGGCTCCTATTGCAGATGCTTGCCAAAAACTACAAGGACAAATTACCTCGGGAACATGTTCTATTGCACAGCGTGCCACCATTAAAGCCATGGAGGGTTCGGAGATGTTGCAAAAAGATATTGAAGAGATGAGAATAACTTTCCTAAAAAGGAGAGATATTGTGTTTGAACTATTACAACAAATACCAGGATTTGAAACACGATTACCTCAAGGTGCTTTCTACTTCTTCCCTGTTGTTGCATCGCTGTACGGAAAAAATGTCCCCGCCGACTCATTGTTTGCGAAAACATACGGACGCACTACTATAGAAAACTCAACCGATATGAGCATGTACCTGTTATACGATGCTAGCGTTGCCACAGTGCAAGGAGTAGCGTTTGGCGATGATCAATGTATCCGCTTATCGTATGCTACCGATGAGGAAACCTTAAAAGAGGCGTGCCGTAGAATTAAAGAGGCTGTAGAAGCACTGAAATAACCATCCCCCTCCTGGGTCTTAGAAATCTTGTACATGCCTTAATCAGACAAGAAGCGCCTTTACTTAAAGAGTGAAGGCGCTTTTTTTCTCAAACAATATTACGAATGAAGAACGTTGTTTGCAATTATGATAGTTTTCCTGCGCTCACAACAAATGAAAAGAACTCCTCATAAACCAAATCCACTTGAGACCCATTCGAAAATAAAATGATTTTGTAATAAATTTGTCGCTACAGAAGACGTAAAACATATTAATATGTATACACGAAAGCGCCAGAAAAGCGAAAATGTTACAATGTTGCTTTTTTTGTAATAAATTAATTCAAAAGTCTCTATTTCTTGTTTTTTTTTACTATCTTTGCACACGAAGATAGAGTTAAATAGGGAAACAACAAAATTAATTAGTGGGAATGTGAAATGAGGTGGATAATTTGC
>CAYJOY010000009.1:2108-22584 GCA_964371885.1 uncultured Lentimicrobiaceae bacterium
TATGTATAAAATAGAATGTGTGGTAACTCACGCCCACTTGCGGATGTGTAATCATTAATGTGAATCCCGAAAGAACGAAAGCTTTGAGTAAAGTAGATTAACTAACTAATAGTCAAGCAGTAAGCGTTTGTTTGATGTCCTTTAGAAATGCTTTTTCCATAGTATTTTCTAAAATTAACTAAAAAATGGAATTTATGCACGAAGAGGAAAAGTGGTATGCAATGAGGGTAACATACGGGAGGGTTTTGAAAGCAAAGGAGTATATCGACTGTTCAAAAATCGAAAATTTCATCCCAATGAAGCACCAGATTGTGGTGAAAAAAGGGAAAAAAATGAAAATGTTACTCCCAGCTATCTCCAATTTGCTCTTTGTAAAGGGGCAAGTAACCCAAATAAAAGAGGTAATAGCACATTCAAACATCATTAAATTTATCTATAATAGAGAACAACAGCGGCTCTCCATTCCTAACATTCAAATGGAGCACTTTATAAAAATGTGTAGCGCTCCCGATGAAGAGACCATATATTTCGATCCTGCCGAGATAAACTTAAAAAAAGGAACCCTTGTTAGGATACACTGTAAAGGACAACCAATGGATGGTGCCGAAGGAGTATTTGTTAAAATAGAAGGAAAACGTAATAAAAGGATAGTAGTAACTATAAATGGGATTATTGCTGTAGCAAGAGCTGTGTCAGTAGACCTCATTGAAAGAATAGATACCGCTAGTTAATAGAAGTTAAAAATACACAATGAAAAATTTTGCATTAATAGGCGCAGGAGGTTACATAGCCCCTAGACACCTGCGTGCCATTAAAGATACAGGAAATAAGTTAGTAGCCGCTTACGATAAATTCGATAGTGTAGGTATTATGGATAGCTATTTTCCTGATTGCTCTTTCTTTACTGAAAATGAACAGTTCGACAGATATTGCTCTAAGGTAAGAGGAAGCGAAGAAAATATTGATTGGATATCTATTTGTAGTCCTAATCACACCCACGATGCCTTTATCCGTTATGGATTAAGAATAGGGGCTAATGTGATTTGTGAAAAACCAGTCGTGCTCAATCCTTACAATATCGATGCATTAATGAAAATTGAAGAAGAGACAGGGTGTAAAGCGTATAACATTCTACAACTAAGACTTCATGATGCTATCATCGCATTAAAAAAGAAAATAGAAGTGGGCCCTGCCGACAAAGTATACGACATTGACCTTACCTATATTACATCACGCGGGAAATGGTACTACACCTCATGGAAAGGGGATTCGCACAAAAGTGGTGGCGTAGCTACCAATATTGGAGTCCATTTCTACGATATGCTCACTTGGATATTTGGTGATGTGAAAGAGAACGTTGTACATGTGATGTCACACGACCGTGTTTCAGGCTACCTAGAATTAGAGAAAGCAAGAGTGCGTTATTTCTTAAGTATCAATTCTGACCATTTGCCAGAAAATGCAGTGCAAGGAGAAAAAAGGACTTACCGTACCATTATGATTGATGGAGAAGCGTTTGAGTTTAGTGAAGGATTTACAGAACTCCATACCAAAAGTTACCAACACATACTCAATGGGGAAGGATTCCGTATTTCGGAAGCTAAAAACTGTATCGGTATCGTTTCAGATATAAGAAATGCTACCCCTATTGGACTTAAGGGAGAATATCACCCACTAGCAAAATTCCCATTAACTCAGCACCCTTTCGGCTGGTAAGCATTTTAGCGATTCTATCCCAACATGGATCAGCAATTACAGATAGAAGGAGAAGTTTTCTTCGACAATACCCATCGGATCATTTATGCCACCGATGCCTCTGCCTACCGCGAAACCCCAATGGGGGTAGCCTATCCTAAAGGGGTAAGCGATCTCCAACAAATCATAGCATGGGCACGTGGCAAAGGGGTGACGCTAATTCCGAGAACTGCGGGTACCTCCCTTGCAGGCCAAGTGGTAGGAAGTGGATTCGTAGTGGACATGTCGCGCTATATGAACCGAATCCTCGAAATTAATGTGGAGGAAAAGTGGGTGCGTGTAGAGCCAGGCGTAGTGCTCGATGAACTGAACCTCTACTGTAAACCTCACGGTCTTTTCTTCGCGCCAGAAGCCTCCACCGCCAACCGTTGTTGCATAGGAGGAATGGTGGGAAATAACGCATGCGGCTCACACTCTTTAGTGTACGGCTCTACAAGAGAACATCTTCTAGAAGCCAACCTCCTCCTCGCGGATGGAACAGAGATGCATGCAAAACCACTCACTAATGAGGAATTAGACCTTAAAATAAAAGAAAAAACAACAGAAGGGAATCTCTACAAAGAGATGATTCAACTGTTGCAAAATAAGGAAAATCAACAAGAGATAGTAGACAATTATCCCGATAAAACCCTCACCCGACGAAATACAGGGTACGCACTCGATGAGTTGTTATATACCCAATATTTCGATAGCGATGGGACTACCCCTTTCAATTTTTGCAAACTATTGGCTGGAGCTGAAGGTACGCTAGCCATTGCTACTGAGCTAAAGCTCAACCTAGAACCGTTACCCCCTACGCACAAAGCAGTAGTAGCACTACACTGTAACTCACTTGAAGAATCGTTCCTTGCCAATCTAGTAGCCCTACAACACGCCCCAGTGGCAGTAGAGCTAATTGATGGTAAAATACTAGAATTAAGTAAAAACAATATAGCCCAAAATAAAAATAGATTTTTTATAGAGGGAAATCCAAAAGCGGTGCTCATTATAGAGTTGGCAGAAGCCTCTCAAGAGCAGTTGCACCAAAAAACAGAGGCCATTATCGCCCATTTACAACAAGAAAAAATGGGTTACCACTACCCAGTATTACTTGGGGGCGATATTCAAAAGGTGTGGGACCTTCGGAAAGCGGGGCTAGGACTCCTATCCGGAATGAAAGGAGATGCCAAGCCCGTATCGGTGGTAGAAGATACAGCGGTAACCCCTGAACGTTTACCCGCCTATATGGCCGACTTTACATCCATGATGGAACAGCACGGATTGTCGTGTGTCTATCATGCGCACATAGCCACAGGCGAACTCCACCTGCGACCTATCTTAAACTTAAAAGAAGAGAAAGATAGAGTCCTCTTCCGAAAAGTGGCCACTGAGTGTGCCTTATTAGTGAAAAAGCATAAAGGGAGTTTGAGCGGAGAACATGGAGATGGAAGATTAAGAGGAGAGTTTATTCCGTTACTTTATGGCGAAAAGGTGTATCACCTACTAAAGAAAACGAAAAGAATATGGGACCCTCACAATCTGTTCAATCAAGGAAAGATAGTAGAAACACCCCCAATGGATCAGGCGTTACGTTATGCGCAAAGAGAACTTTCGGGGAAAAGCTACTTCAATTACGCACAACAAGGGAGTTACCTACAAGCAGTAGAACAATGCAATGGCTCGGGCGATTGTAGAAAATCTGAAGCGTTTGCAGGGGTAATGTGCCCTACTTATCGGGCTACTAAAGATGAAAAATATGCTACCCGTGCAAGAGCGAACATATTACGCGAACATCTTTTGTATAGTGCCGATAAAGCCCTTTTTAAAAGCAAAGAGGTATGGCAACTACTAGATAGTTGTGTGAGTTGCAAAGGATGTAAAAGCGAGTGCCCATCAAATGTCGATATGACCCGCTACAAAGCGGAGTTCATGCAACATTACTACGATACCCATCGTGTGCCGTTGCGAACATTCTTGGTGGCCAACATATCCAAAATACATCAACTTGCGTCAATATGGCCTGCCATATATAATGTAGTGGCTAAAAATAAAGTGACCGCCGCAATCGTTAAGGGAGTCATTGGTTTCGCGCAAGAAAGAAAACTGCCATTGCTTCATAAAACTACATTAAAAAAGTGGTTCAAAAGAAATAATAAAACGGTAGAAAATCCAAAAGGGAGCATTTATCTTTTTGCCGACGAGTTTACCAACTATATGGATGTGGAAGTGGGCATCACTTTTGTGAAATTGCTGCATGCATTAGGGTATCAAGTTGCGATTCCAACACATGGAGATAGTGGACGTGCCGAAATGTCGAAAGGGTTGATAAAACAGGCGAAGAAAAAAGCTGAAAAAAATGTAACACTTCTTAAGGATAAAGTGAATGCTTCAGTTCCATTAGTGGGGATAGAACCCTCTGCAATTCTCTCATTTCGAGATGAGTACCCCGACTTAGTAGGGGAGGAGCTAAGGGAAGCAGTCACACAATTAGCGCAACATACACTCCTTTTCGATGAGTTTATAGTCCAAGAGATTAAAAAAGGGAATATCACGTCGCAACAGTTTCGAGATGAAGTAGCCACCATTAAATTACACGGCCATTGTCACCAAAAGTCCCTCGCCTCGGTAGAGGCCTCTAAAGAGATGTTATCCCTCCCTGCGAACTATCATGTAGAACTTATCCCATCGGGATGTTGCGGCATGGCAGGATCGTTTGGGTATGAAAAAGAACATTACAAACTATCTATGGAGATAGGTAATACCACCCTGTTTCCAGAAATAAATAAGGCAGCCCCATCAGTAATGATAGCCGCGCCAGGCACCAGCTGCCGAGAACAAATAGTAGAGGGAACGGGCCGTAAGGCGTATCACCCCATAGAATTATTATATAAAGCACTAAAGTAGAGACTGGGCGTGCCCCGTCTCATAAAAAACAATAGAAACAAATCAAAAACAAAACAATATGAAAGAAATTTTACTCAACAAAATTGCCAGCAAAGAGATCGTAGTTGGCGTAGTAGGGCTAGGATATGTAGGCTTACCACTTGCTGTAGAAAAAGCAAAGGTAGGTTTTAAAACCATCGGATTCGATGTGCAAGATGAAAAAGTAAATATGGTAAATCAAGGGAAAAACTACATCGGTGATGTAGTGGATAGCGATCTCGACCAAATGGTTAAAGCGGGCACTCTCTCTGCAACTACAGACTTTACTTTTATTAAAGATGTTGATTTTGTGGCGATATGTGTACCCACGCCACTTGATACCCATCAGCAACCAGATATTAGTTATGTAAGAAACTCTACCATTGAAATTGCCAAATATATTACCAAAGGGACGATGGTAGTGTTAGAATCTACCACATACCCGGGTACTACAGAGGAATTGTTGAAGCCTTTATTAGAGGAGGGATCTGGCATGATTTGTGGCGTTGATTTCTATCTAGGTTTCTCTCCTGAGCGTGTTGATCCTGGTAACCTCATTTATAAAACTAAAAATACCCCAAAAGTAGTAGGTGCCATAGGTGACGATGCAAGAGAAGTAATTGCCGCAATGTATGCTGCTGTATTAGAAGATTGTGTACATGTGGTTTCGTCACCAGCAGTCGCAGAAATGACCAAAATATTAGAGAACACCTATCGTAATATCAATATTGGATTAATCAATGAGTTGGCAATCCTATGTAATAAAATGGATATTAATCTCTGGGAGGTGATAGAGGCGGCCAAAACGAAGCCGTTTGGTTTTACCGCTTTCTATCCAGGGCCAGGACTTGGCGGACACTGTATTCCATTAGATCCTTATTATTTGAGTTGGAAAGCGCGCGAGTTTGGATTTCATACTTCAATGATAGAAGCGAGTATGATGGTGAACGACAAAATGCCAGAATATACCATAGAAAGAGCTTCTAAAATACTCAACCGTTATAAAAAATCACTCAATGGATCTGAAGTGTTAGTATTGGGTGTTGCATATAAACAAGATATTGATGACTATAGAGAATCTCCAGCATTAAGAGTGATTGAGTTGCTACTAGAAACAGGTGCTAACGTGAAATATTATGACCCGTATGTGCCAGAATATCGACATCACGGTACATGGCATAAAGGAGAAAAACAACTCACAGAAGAACTCATAAAATCAGCCGACCTTGTAATGGTAACCTCAGCACACACTACTGTAAATTACTCATTAGTTCAACAAAATGCCACCATTATTTTCGATACCAAAAATGCCATGGCTAAAATTGAAAATAGAGAAAATATAGAATTACTCTAGGAAATATTAAAGGATGGACATTTGACTAGGGTCTAGCCAGATTTTCTCAATTAAGATCTTATTTTATTTTGATGAGCATCTAAAATTTATCCAAAACACCTTTATTGTATGAAAATATCTATAAGATTAGCTATATTTACTCTCCTAATAAACATGCTTATTGTGCTATTTGCACTATGGTTAGCTCAATATTATGGGAATCTCCCAACATGGAATTGGTTGGTATTTACAGGTGTGGTGTGGGCTGTAGTAGGATTCCTAACGCGAAAATTTTCGTATAAAAGGATGAAAAATAGAGCTATAGCCTATAACTCATTGCTATTTACAGATATTGTTTTGACTATATCGCTGTTCTTTGTTTATAAGTTTTTTCATCCGGAGTATCGTTTTAACGTATCGCTCGTAGTTACGATGCTCAATATTTTTTTTCTAGAAGCAATGCTGCTCTATTTTACAAGATTATTTATCTACTATAAAATTCCATATTATTACGAAGAAGAAGAACTCGTTCGTACTGAAAGAGCTACAGAAAAGTCGGGAGATGATCAATCGTTGGGAGAAGTTGGAAGAATGATAGAGATGTTGCAGGGAGGAGAATTAGACCCAGATGCAATAACAGAAGAACGTTTACTGAAACCTAATGCAATTTATAACACATCGCAACCTAACGACCTTTTGAAAAACAGCGAATCTGAAAAACTGAACTTTATACTCCATAAAAAGGAAATCAACAGTGTGATGTATATTAATAAACTATTCGCAAACTCTAATAGTTTATTGCAAGATGGAGGATACATGATGTGTCATTGTGTAACAGCTAGAATTAGGGATGAATATATAATGAAGCATGCCCCAAATGGGGTCAATAGGGTTATAAGATTGACAGATAATATAGTTCATAGAGTTTTCCCAAGAATATGTCTATTAAAGAATATCTACTTCTTCTTCTCAGGGGGAAGACGGTGCGTATTTACGCGAGTAGAATTTTTAGGAAGATTGTATAGATCGGGATTTGAGGTAGTTCATGAGCAAGTTATAAATAATCTGTTCTACGTTATCGTAAGGAAAATAGCACCTCCAATTACCCAAGATCAACCTTCTACAAATTTTTTCATCAGATTAAAAAGAAAAGGGAAAGATGGAAAATTAATAGGTGTCTACAAGTTTAGAACAATGTATTCCTATTCAGAGTATTTGCAACCCTATATGTACAAAATAGGAGGATTAGCTGAAGGGGGCAAGTTTGCAGACGATTACAGGGTAACCCCATTGGGAAGATTCCTTAGGAAAACGTGGCTAGATGAACTGCCAATGTTTATTAATCTCATCAAAGGGAACATGAAATTCGTAGGAGTAAGACCTCTTTCAAATCACTACTTTAGCTTGTATTCGAAAGAAGTGCAGAAGTTGAGAATGAAGGTAAAGCCAGGGCTACTCCCTCCTTACTATGCCGACATGCCGAAAACATTAGAAGAAATCGAAGCAAGTGAGGAAAATACTTCTGGAAGTGTATTCACAACATAGTTTTAAAAGGAAAAAGAAGCCAGTAAAATAGTTACAAGTTGAAAGGAAACAGTTACAGGTTGCCAAACCGTATCTCTATCAACTTTTAACTTCCAACATTTAACTAATAACTAAAATGGAATTTAGAGATTTAAAAAAACAATATCAAATACTTAAACCCGAAATGGATGCTGCTATGATTGAGGTAGCGGCTTCAGGAGGGTATATTGGCGGAAGTCATGTAACGGAGTTAGAAAATCAATTAGCCCAATATGTAGGGGTAAAGCACTGTATCTCGTGTGCGAATGGTACAGATGCGTTATCGTTGTCGTTAATGGCATGGGATATTAAAGAGGGTGACGCTGTTTTTGTTCCCGACTTTACGTTCTTTGCCTCTGCTGAGGTGGTAGCCTTCGAAGGGGCAACTCCCATTTTTGTAGATGTAGATAAAAGAACATTCAATATGTCGCCCTCTCATTTAGAGGAGTCCATACAAGCAGTGTTAGCCGATGGCGCACTCACCCCGAAAGTGATTATTGCGGTAGACCTTTTTGGACTACCCGCACATTACGACGCTATAAGTGCCATTGCTGAAAAATATAACCTTCTGCTATTAGAAGATGGCGCCCAAGGGTTTGGCGGTGCTATTAACGGAAAAAGAGCGTGCAGCTTTGGCCATATTGCCACTACCTCTTTCTTCCCTGCGAAACCACTAGGTTGCTATGGCGATGGTGGTGCCATTTTTACCGACAATGATGAGTGGGCTGCCCTAATTAATTCGTACAAAGTGCACGGAAAAGGGAGCTTCAAATACGATAATGTCCGCATTGGGGTCAACTCGCGATTAGATGCCATACAAGCGGCCATATTAAAAGTAAAATTTAAAGCTTTTGTTGAGGTGGAACTAAACGCCATAAACCAAGCTGCTGCAACGTACACGCAACTATTACAAGGAAAAGTAATAACCCCTTATATTCCTGAAGGAGACATCTCTAGCTGGGCACAATACACCATACAATTACAAAATAAAGAAGAAAGAGATGCCTTGCAAGCAAAATTGAAAGAGGCAGGCATCCCCACTATGGTATATTATCCCACAGCTATGCAAAATCAAACTGCATTCAAGCAGAAGCACCCCGCGCAGCTCCCATGCCCAGTAGCCGCGCAACTCTGCCAAACGGTGTTATCTCTGCCGTTACATCCCTACATTACGAAAGAAGAGATAGTAAGGGTAGTAGAAGTTATAAACAGTTACAATAGTTAAAAGTTGCAAGTTGAAAAGTTACAAGTTGTCGACGAAAGCTTTCAACCTTCAACTAATCCCAACCTTCAACTAAAATAATAAAATAACAATGGCTAAAACTACATCAAAGAAAAATAATAAATCAAAAAAAGATACCCTACCCCTAAAGTCTCTTATCACTGTAAGCCTGATGATATGACTTTGGAAGAGTGGCAGATAGCATTGAGGAACTTGCAAGCCAGTAAAGAACCGCTATCAATAGCTGAAAAAGGGAAAGAGAGTGACCCAGGCGCATATCATGTGGTGAATCTCAAAACCAAGAAGGAGTACAAGGTGGTGTTCAGAGGCGAGGGGAGCGATTGGAATTATTGCTCGTGCATGGACTTTAAAACGAGTAATTTAGGCACGTGTAAACATATTGAAGGGGTGATGCAGTGGCATCAAAAGAGAAGGCGTAGACCCAACACAACATTGCCTCCATACTCCTCTATGTACTTATCATATAAAGGAGAACGTACAGTGAGATTACGCATTGGAACTGATAATGCGGAGGAGTTTGCGCAACTCGCCTCCCCATACTTTACGCCAAGTGGTAGTTTGCGCAACGAAGCATTAAATACCATAAATATATTTCTACAACAAGCCGTTGAACTGAATAATACGTTCCGATGTTATCCCGATGCACTGGATTTTATTGTAGAACAACGGGCAAAAGCAAACAGAGCAGCTACTGTAGATACAATAGCGAGTGATGCAGTGTTGGGGTCATTGTTAAAAACAACATTATACCCTTATCAAAAAGAGGGGATTCGCTTTGCCTTCAAAGCAGGGAAATCTATCATTGCTGATGAGATGGGTTTAGGGAAAACGATACAAGCCATTGGAACAGCGGAGTTATAGCGCAAAGAAAATCTCATTGCCTCGGCACTCATTTTGTGTCCAACTTCGCTAAAATATCAATGGAAGAAAGAAATAGAGAAGTTTACAAATTCTTCGGCAGTGGTAATAGAAGGGAGCCATTTGCAACGGAGGGAACTCTACAATGCCAAAGAATTCTACAAAATAGTATCCTATCACAGCGCGAGTAACGATGTGAAAATATTAGGCGCACTGCACACAGATATGTTGATTATGGATGAGGTGCAGCGACTAAAAAACTGGAATGCCCAAATTGCCAAATCGGCGCGTAATATTATTGCTGACTATGCAGTAATACTTTCAGGCACTCCATTAGAAAATAAGCTAGAGGAGCTCTACTCAGTAATGCAGTTGGCCAATCAATATTGCTTTGGTCCGTACTACAAGTTTATGGATAACACGGTAGTGAAAAGCGATACAGGAAAGGTACTTAGCTACAAGAACCTCAATGCCATTGGCGAGCAAATGAAAGATTCGCTCTTGCGCCGTAGAAGAAGTGAGGTGTTGTTGCACCTTCCTGCGCGTATGGACAAAGTCCTTTTTGTTCCCATGACGAAAGAGCAGTTGGGAATGCACGATGAGTGTAAGGCACAGGTGTCTCGATTGGTGCTGAAGTTGGAGAAATACAAATTCCTCTCTGAAAAGGATAGACTGAGACTACTCATGTTGTTGGGACAAATGCGCATGTTGTGCGATAGTACCTATATTCTTGACCAAAAATCGCGACATGATACTAAGGTAGATGAGGTGATGAATATATTGCAAAATGTGGTAGAGAGCGGGGATGAAAAAGTAGTGATATTCAGCCAGTGGGAAAGGGATGACGCGATTAATCGTAGCTGAATTAGAGAAAAGAGGGATTGGATTTGAAAATCTACACGGAGGTATTCCATCTAAAAAACGGAAAGATTTGGTAGAACGTTTTACCGACGATCCACAAAAAAGAGTGTTTGTTTCTACCGATGCAGGAAGCACGGGGCTCAACTTACAAGTGGCATCCATTATCATCAATATCGATTTACCGTGGAATCCTGCCGTATTAGAGCAACGTGTAGCAAGAATATATAGAATAGGGCAGCAGCGCAATATTCAGGTTGTTAATTTGGTGGCAGCAAACACGATAGAAGAAAGAATGCTCGCAACACTCAATTTTAAATCGTCGTTATTTCAGGGGATATTGGATCAGGGAGATGATGTTATTTTCCTTGAAAATAGCAAATTAGAAAAAATTATTGAAGATCTTAAAGCGGTAGCCGAGGTAGAGTTCATTGGACAAGCCCATGATACTTCAGGGGCGCAAGTGAGTGAAGATGACTGTGAACAAATGATTGACGAAACATTTGAAAAAGAGCCAAAGGTTAACACCAGCCCCAACTTCGAAGAGGAAGAAAATGTGGATCCTATTCCAGCATCCATAACAGCATCTTCAATACATAAAGAAGAGGAGAACGTTGAACATACCGAACTCCTAAACCAAGGGATGGCATTTTTCAGCGGATTAGCCAAAGCACTCGCCTCTCCAGAAGAGACAGAAAAATTGGTCAACACCATAGTAAAAGACGATAAAGAGACGGGAGAAGTCTCACTAAACATTCCCGTGGCCAATAAGGAAGCGGTTAAAAATATACTCAACCTATTCGGGAAACTACTGCAAGGGTAACCAGTTAACAGTTAAAAGTTACAAGTTGAAAAGTTACAAGTTATCGACCAAAGCTAACAACGAGAGCAGTTACAAGTAAAACCTGTCGACAAAAACTTTCAACTTTCCAACCTTCAACTAATCTCAACCTTCAACTAAAATACTGCAAGCAAAATGTTACCGCATAGCGAAAATATGACTGTAGAGTTTAAGGCATCATTTACCGATGATGTAATACTAGCTCTAACTGCTTTTGCAAACGCAAAAGGCGGTAGCGTATATGTAGGAGTAGAAGATAATGGCAATGTAAAAGGTGTAGAGATTGCCAAGGAAACAATATCTAATTGGATAAACACAATAAAAAGCAAAACCACACCAAGCATAATTCCAGATGTAGAAATTATCGAAATAGAATCAAAACACATAGCTGTTCTACAAATTTCAGAATACCCAATAAAACCTGTCTCTTTCAGAGATCGATATTATAAGCGAGTAGGCAATTCAAATCATCAATTAGATGCAATAGAAATAACAAATCTCAATCTTCAATCTTTACAAGTCTCGTGGGATTCATATCCAAAACATAGTGCAACTATCGATGATATAGATTTGTCTAAAGTTGAAAAATTTATTGATAAGGTGAATTCAAAAGGTCGTTTTAGATTAGAAAAGACCCTATTGAGGCACTACGAAAACTAAAGTTTATTACATCCAACGATGAAATTACAAACGCAGCATATTTGCTATTTGCAAAAAACCAATAGGTTACAATGTGCATATCGGGCGTTTTAAGACAGAAACAATGATAATTGGAGACAAAATGATAAACTCGTCTCTTTTCGATGCTGTTGATGAAGCAATGTTCTATATAACATCATTGTTAAAAGTTGCATTCGAAATATTATGTTCTACAACCCAGGAACATTATATGGAGGACTGAAGATAGAAGAACTCAGAGAAGGACGATATACTGCACATACGCGTAATAAGTTAATAGCCGAAGCATTTTACTTAGTAGGTGAAATAGAAAAATATGGAAGTGGTTTTAAGCGGATACAAGAAGAGATAGCAAATTATCCAACAATGGATTTCAAGTTTGAAGAAACTTCAAGTGGCTTTATGGTAACTGTTGATTACCAAGAGCAAAAAATAAACAACAATAATGATACTGTAAATAGTAATTATGATACTGTAAACAACAATAATGATACTGTAAATAGTAATTATGATACTGTAAATAGCGATGTTATAATCAATATAATTAAAAACAACGAAGGAATTTCTGCCGTTCAAATAGCAAAAATGATAAACAAAAGCCATATATCAGCGAAACGCTATGTTTCAATACTCAAACAAAAGGGATTGATAGAACATAGAGGATCAGATAAAACAGGCGGATATTTCATAATTACAGACAAAAAAGAGGAAGAGTAGGTTGCCAACCTTCAACTGAGCCTCAAAAATTATGCAGTGCAAACATTATGTTTCAAGTGCATAATTGTTGATAAAAACGATTAACTAATAAAATAAAATATATGGGAACTTATTTGTGTATTAGCATATCAACTGCGATAAATGTAGAAACGTCAAGATTAACAGAGACAGAGCGCAAAGACCAAGATTTATATCATAAAATTGTAGAAAAGTGTGATATAGACGAAGAACTTTATGACGTTGAGGTTGGTGATAGTGGTTATAGATTCATTTTAAAACCATCAATTTTTGAATCAGATTTAACCTCTCTTTTAAAAGAATTTTATAAAGAACATTATTTTGATGATGAATTAGATACGAAGCGTGTTATTGATAAATTAAATGAAACACCACCCAACGAGTGGATGGATTTTACAAGAGTATCGCGGTTTGAATCTTTTAGGAGAAGCTATTTCGGTTCTTGTGACTATCTGAGATACTCTGTTTGGAGCCATCTGCATGTTCAGAAAGAGGAAATAAATATATCGATTAATGGAAAAATAATAATGGAATGTTATGACAGACTGTTTGTTTATTTACGTAAGTGTATTAGAGATAGATACAGTCATTTCAAACTTGCCAATGCGTTAAATATCTATATTTCAAGCTAATATTAAAAAATAGTTAAAAGTTGCAAGTTATCGTCAAAAACTTTCAACTTTCAACCTTCTACTAATCAAAAAAGATGGTTTAGAAAATAGCGTATGGTTAGCAGATAGAGTAATAAATATTCTGTGCGGAGTAAAATAAAAACAACAATACAGATGAAACATATTACAAAAACAGATAGAGAAAAAATAGGTAATACAGTTATTTATATTGCAAAAAGAACGTCATGTCTTAGTAAAACAAAGCTTTTAAAGTTACTCTACCTAATGGAAGAATATAGTGTAAAAACCTTTAACACTCCGTTTCTTGGTTTACGCTTTGAGGTATGGCAAGCAGGACCTGTTGTTAAGGACATATTCATAGACCTTTCGCTGACACCAACAATACTAGGAGATTATATACAAAAGAAAATCACAGAAGATGCAACATATATTACAGCAATTAAAGAATTTTGCGACGATGAATTTTCAGATAACGACATCCATGTTATGGATTCAATCATAGAACGCTATGGTAATAAGACAGCAAAAGAGTTAGTCTCCATCACACATAAATCAGATAGTATGTGGTATAAAATTGCGCATGCCAATGGTTTGTTAGAAGCATTTAACAATAAGTTATCTACATGTTCAGACTATATTATTGATCTTTCCGAGCAACTAACTGGAAAAGAAAAAGAATTTTATCAGGAACAGTTAGAGTTCATGGAGTTATCACGTAATTATACAACCTAAACAATTATGTTCAGAACAGGTAATATATTATACTTCGAACCATTTGTATTTTCAGATGGTTCAAAGCCTAAGAATAAATATTTTATAGTGCTGAAAACTACCGAGAAAAATATAATTTTAGCAAGTTTACCTACATCAAAAGACGCAGTTCCGAATCACATCATTAAAGTTTTGGGATGTATAGAACTTTCAAGTATAAATTTCAATTGCTTCTACTTCCTTTCTTGTGTAGAAGTAGCTACGAATGAGTCCACGAACAATAGATTTTCATTTCCACAATGTACCTATGTTTATGGCTATAGAATAAATGAATTTAATACTGACACTTTTAGCCAACAGCTAATAAATAATAACACGAATATTTCTATAAAAGGTAAGCTAGACGACAACGTTTACAATAATCTAATAGCTTGCCTTAAAACATCGTATAGTGTAAAAAAACGCTATAAGAAGTTACTATAATTGCGGAGTTAAACAGTTAAAAGTTACAAATTAAAAAGTTACAAATTATCGACAACACCTTCAACCTTCAACTTTCAACCTTCAACTAATCCTCCCTGTTAAGCCGCATATTTTGCGTCTTAAAAACAGCGTTTAGCCGCAAAACAACGACAATGTTTATACACGAAAGAGACCATTGGACAAATTTTACCTGGGATAAGGAACGGATAGCACAGCAGGAGTCGAAGGTGAACCATAGAATTGGCTATTTGTTAGGTCGACTAAGTACAATAGGATTTAACGAACAGCTCCTGGCAACGGTTGAGTCTATTACCAGCGATGTTGTTGCCTCTTCAGAAATAGAAGGGGTCTCTCTAAACAGTGCTGAGGTGCGCTCTTCGGTGGCACGAAAATTGGGCGTTGATATTAAAAGTTCAAAAGATGCCACCCATAATGTAGACGGTATTGTGGAGATGATGCTGGACGCTACTCAAAATTATCAAAACGATATGAGTGATGCGCGCTTGTTTAATTGGCATGCAGCATTATTTCCGCATGGAAAAAGTGGGGTTAGTAATATCGCAGAGGGACAATATCGTACAGAGGAGATGGAGGTGCTTTCTGGCATGTTTGGTAGAGAAAAACTACATTATAGAGCTCCAAAAGCAAATGTGGTAAACGAAGAAATGCACCAGTTTTTAACATGGTTTAACAATAAATGGACATCTTCCCATTTGATTAAATCTGCTATAGCACATTTCTGGTTTGTATCAATACACCCCTTTGATGATGGAAATGGGCGGATAGCTCGTGCTATTTCCGACTTGCTATTAGCTCGTGCTGAAGGAAGTAAATTACGTTTCTACAGTATTTCTACGCAGATATGTAGTGAGAAAAAAGAATATTATAGAGTTTTAGAAAGAACACAAAGAGGAGAAGGAGATATTACAGAGTGGTTGTCGTGGTTTTTAAGCTGCTTATATAATGCTGTGATACAGGCTGAAACAATGCTGAGTGCCATTTTGAATAAGGCCATGTTTTGGAAAACTTTTGCAAATATTGTAATCTCATCGCGACAACGAGATGTATTGAATATATATTTAGATGGCTGTGAGGCTAAACTTACGGCTAAAAATTGGGCAAAACAGGGAAAGGTATCAACCGACACTGCCAATAGAGATATTAAGAATTTAGTAAACAAAGGGGTACTTACTGCGGATAAGGGGCGTGTACGAGATGTTGCTTACAGTATAAATTATATAGTAGAAGATGATTTTATACCGCACTTTACCAATGTAAAAGTGTATAAAACAGAAAATAACTGCTATATATCTGCCCAATATAATACCATAAAAGAAGTTACAGAACAAATTTCAGCAATAGATCACTATCGACTAGAACAAGGAGAAGTAACGAAAGAAAAACTACTATATAAATATTTTGCATACCTAGGTAGTTAAAAATTGAAAGTTAAAAAGTTAAAAGTTATCGACAATAAATTTCAATCTTCAACTAAATCAGTTACAAGTTATCGAAGAAAACAGACAACAAGAACAGTTAAAAGTTAACTCTGTCGTCAACAACTTTCAACCTTCAACTTTCTAACTTTCAACTAAATTCCTATGCCCTCATCGCAAGACAAAAACAAACGCATAGTCAAAAACACCCTTTTTATGTATGTAAGGATGTTCATCATGCTTTTTGTCTCACTCTTCACGGCGCGTATTGTATATAACACGTTAGGAATAGAAGGGTACGGTACTTACAATTTAGTAGCGGGTATTATTGTTTTCTTTACCTTTATCAATAATGCGCTAGGCACTGCTACCAAACGGTTTGTAACAGCGGAAATAGGTAAGGGGGAGCATACTAAAATACGACATGTCTTTAATATTTGTATCCAATCGCATGTTATTATTGCCGCTATCATACTAGTAGCCGCCGAAACGGTGGGGTTATGGTTTGTAAATACCCAACTCAATATTCCCCAGGAGTTGATGTATGGTGCCAATTGGGCCTATCAGTTAGCGGTGGCAGCGGCACTTATCGGCATTGTCCAATCCCCTTTTGGGGCAGCCATTGTGGCCTACGAAAAAATGGACATCTATGCCCTCTTTACTATTATCGACGTAGTCATGAAACTCTTAATAGTATATGCAGTGCAGGCCATAGCGGGCGATAAACTGGTCATATACTCCTCGTTGCTGTTTATGGTGACTATAGTACACCTGCTGATTAACCAGATATATGTATATAAAAAAATACCCACTTGTAGATTACAAAGGGTACAAGATAAGAAATTGTTAAAAGAGATATTCTCATTCACCAGCTGGAGCTTATTGGGACAAGCGGCGGTGGTAGCTACCAATCAAGGGGTGAGTGTATTAGTAAATATATATTACGGCGTACTATTAAATGCCGCTATGGGGGTAAGCAACACTATTACCAATACGGTCAATGGGTTTGTTTCCAACTTCCAGGTAGCTTTTAATCCGCAAATTATAAAATCGTATCATAATGGAGAGCACCAATACTTACAAAACTTATTGGTAAGAGCTTCAAAATTATCAAGTTTTTTAATCATTATTTTTTTAGTTCCGTTGTGGTTCGAGGCGCCTAAAGTATTACAGTTATGGTTAGGCAATTATCCGCAATACAGTGTCGAATTCAGCTTGCTAACCCTTGGGTGCATCTACATAGAGGCCATTGCCGCTCCATTGTGGATGTTAGTCTATTCGCAATCAAACATAAAACAATATCAAATAATAGTAGCATCTGTATACGCCTTTAACTTTTTGGGAGGGTGGTTGCTCTTACACCTTGGCGCCGCACCCTATAGTGTTATTATAGTACGCGCAGTGGTGTTTGCTATTTTATTATTCATTCGATTATTTTATGTAAAAAAATACTTTGCCCAATTCAATGTGCAAAATTGGTTGTACAACGTTATCATAAAAGGGGTGCTTATTATAGCCACGGCAACGTTGGTAACTGCAATTTTCGCTCGACAATTAACCCTGCCACCCTTTCCACACATAGTGGTGGTTACTGCCATCTCGTTGGCTTGTACACTCCCATTAATATACTTGTTCGGTATGAATAAAGGGGAACAACAATTTGTAAGAGAAACGGTTTTAAAGAATATGAAGTTTAAAAGTTAAAAGTTGCAAGTTGTCGACGAAAATTTTCAACCTTCAACTTTGCACCTTTCAACGAACCTAATCATGACTCACTCCGAAAAAATAACAGAACTCAGAAACATCCTGCGCGAAGCACTTACGCCGCTCATTAACAGCGACTATGTTTTCTTAGAGGTCCCCTACTATGAAAATCTGGGCGATACCTTAATTTGGGAAGGGACGCATCAGCTACTCAAGGAAATACCCTATAGATGTTTGTGGCAAACCGATTTGCATGGGTGGGATGGGAGGATATTTTCTAAAGAGACGCTCATTCTATTACAAGGAGGCGGAAACTTTGGAGACATTTGGACATGCCATCACGATTTTAGGAAAAAAGTAATAGAAAAACATCCTAATAATAAAATAATTATACTACCGCAAACGATTTACTATAACGACACAAATAAACTTAAAGAAGACGCTACTTTTTTTGCCAATTACGCTAATGTTACCATTTGCACTAGAGATAGTGTTTCATACAATATCATCAAAGAAAATTTTATAAACAACGTATTGCTTCTTCCCGATATGGCCTTCTTTATAGATGCATACAAGTATAGTAAGGGTGAACAAAAAGGGAAAACCTTATACCTAAAAAGAAACGATGTTGAGTTAGTATCGGCAGCATTTCCCTCTTTTGTGCCAAACGATGCAGAGGTGTTTGATTGGCCAGATCCAAGAAAATCACGAAAACACTATATTTATAGAAAAATTATGGGACTAGCCCGAAGAGTAAGGCTTCATAAAAGCATACAAACAAGAATCCGTGATCTCTATTGGCAAAAAATACTAAAAAAGCACTACGTTACCACCGCGGTCCATTTTCTTGATCAATACGACTTAGTATACTCCACCCGCTTACACGTAAGTATACTAAGCATGATGTTGGGAAAAAATATAAAAATGCTCGATAACAGTTATGGGAAAAACTCATCCTTCTACCAAGCATGGTTCAACAATGTAGATAATGTAGAGTGGATGGAAAATAGTTAATAGTTAGTAACGAATACCTTTAACTTTCCAACTTTCAACTAATCCCTATGCACATTTCAGTACTCATTCCCGTTTACGGAGTAGAAAAATACATAGAGCGTTGTTTGCGCTCCCTCTTTACCCAAACCAAAACTGATGGGGTGGAGTTTATTTTGGTAAACGATTGTACCAAAGATAAATCAATAGAGATCGCAGAAAGGGTAATAGCAGAATATCCAACCCTAGATATTAAAATTATTCACCACTCTACCAACCAAGGCTTAGCTGCCGCAAGGCTCACAGGGCTAAAAGCCGCTACAGGAGATTACATTCAACATATAGATAGTGATGACTGGTGTGAACCGACGATGTTGGAGGAGTTGTATAGTAAGGCGGTGGAGACGGGGGCGGATATCGTGAGGTGTGATTGTTATTGGGATGAAATAGTGTACAAAAAGATACAACTTCCTGATGATAAGCATGATATTTTGCTAGCCTTATTGCAAGATAAAACGTGGCCACATATATGGCTTGCATTTATTAAGCGTAACCTCTATCTTAATGAATCCTTAGAAGAATTTCACCCAAAAGGGATAAATAATTGGGAAGATGTGGTTTCGAGTATAAAGTTATTTTATTTTGCTGAAAAAATAGTGTATTTACCACGAGCTTTCGTGCATTACATGCAATTAAGAGCAGACTCTTATTCAAGAAACAGAGTAACTGTACAATATTACATAGATATTTGTAATGCAGTGAATAATATAGATTCATTTTTGATAGAGCAAAATTCAAGTCAAGAGCTATTAAATGCATTTATTTCATGGAAAATAAGAGCAAAATTGCTGTTAATTACACAGTATGAACATGGGAAGATGAATTCTTTTGCTAAGTACTGGCCAGAGATTGATAAATATGTCTATAAAAGTGCTAACTATACTTGGAAAACAAAGTTATTTTACTTATTGTTAACTAATAATTTACATCTTTGTTATACCTTTATAAGAAGTTTGAGAACAAAAAAATAGCGATAATCAAGTATTTTACAGAATGAAATAAAGCATTAATTACAGTGTTTACTGGCCAAAATCGAGCATATCTAACAGAATATTTATTGGGGGGTAGGATACATAGTTCATGGAATTAAACACTCTTTCTCCTTAATGAATATTGTTAGAATAGATAATCATTATAAGGACTCAGATCATAAAAATAGAATCTATCAAGCTTCAACGTCTGAACTCTACGAACTTGCACATGAAACACCCTCACTTTTATCCTCGTTTGCCTTATGATGTAGCCAAACTTTATGGGTATTGGATAACGTTAATTATAAAGAAGCATTCTGGATGCATGCATCTAAATGAATCTTTTTTAATCATAAATCGCCATTGAATGGAAAATAGTATCAGGTCAAAATGTGATTGTATATTTAGAAAATATGAATACTAAGCTCGATTGGGGCATGCAAAAGAGTATG
The DNA here is from genome assembly GCA_964371885.1 of uncultured Lentimicrobiaceae bacterium. Taxonomy (GTDB): domain Bacteria; phylum Bacteroidota; class Bacteroidia; order Bacteroidales; family WCHB1-69; genus CAYJOY01. The sequence continues at coordinate 22,313 of CAYJOY010000009.1, forward strand.
TTCGTGCTATGCACGCTATTTTACAGCAACCTATAAGTGATGACTATGTTGTTGCAGTAGGAGAGAACTACTGTAGGAGTTTTGTTAGAATGAGTTTTCGTTATTGTGTAGTGGAGTTGATTTTTGAAGGGAAAAGTGTTAACGAATCGGGACGGAAAGCATCAATTGACAAATTAAAAATGGAGTGAAGATATGTCTGATGCTTGTGTATTTGTCATGGAGCAGATTAATTTTTCATATTTGAATGATGGTGGTGGATTTCATAACCCACG
>CAYJOY010000010.1:0-3102 GCA_964371885.1 uncultured Lentimicrobiaceae bacterium
ACACATGTGCTATCTATACTCACGGCACCTCTCCCAATAAGTGGCACATTGGAGAATTGGGGGGCAGCGAGTCGGCGCGTAGCATGTACATTTCGAGCGATGAAGGTGCCAATGCTACCTATAACGACACCGTAGCCTCGAAAGTTTTTGCCAGCTGGCGTATCGATATTGGGGAGGCACCTCAGTTCATCGTCTCTTTTAACTGGATTAACAGCGGCGAGGTGTGTTGCGATTATCTAAATGTATACTTCGTTCCTGGCAATTACACATTTAGCGACACATTACCTATCGACCCTCAGTATAGAATTAATCTTACTGAACTTGGTGAAAAGACGGTATGGCAATCATCACGTCAGTTAATTACCCGATCGTTTACCGATAGCATTGGACAATTTGTAATAGAATGGAATAACGATACTATTGCGGGAAACCCTAGTATTGTAGGAATCGACAATATTTCAATTACCCCTTTTTGTCTATCTCCCACTAACTTACAAGCAGAAGAAAGCACCGCTAGTACAATTTCCTTGAGTTGGTCGGACTTGAACAACCCTACGCAATGGCAACTACAATACCGTGTAGTTGGCGCAAGCGAATGGAGCACGGCTGTTGCCCGTAGCACCGAACACACCTTAACGGGGCTTGCCTCGGGTACCTACTACGAAGTGCGCGTAGGGACGAGATGTTTCTCTGAAACCTATTACTACTCGGGCACTATTACATGCAATACCATTTGCTACGACCATGCCCTTCTCAGCTACCCATGGATAGAAAATATGGAGGCAGGGATTGCATGTTGGAAACAAGAAAAGGTGAGTGGAAATATGTTGTGGAAACACAAAGAGCACCCGCTTAGCAGCGAGACAATGGGGCTATCTTATGCAGAATTTAGCAGTACTAATCCTGAACAAGCGGAAACGATGCTCGTTTCTCCCACTTTCGATATGAGAGGAGTGGTTCAACCCACTGTTAATTTCACCTACAATTTACCTAAAGGGATTGATACTAACAACATTTTACAACTATACTACCGCGTAAATGAAGATTCGGAGTGGCTACTTATGGAAACATGGAGCGACTCTACATTAGGATGGATAGACTCTATGGCTCTTTTGCCCAACAATATCCCTTCTCTCCAATTGGGATTTAAAGGGATTAATCTGCTAGGAAGCTACATAGGGCTCGACAATATTGTTATATCGGGAAGCGACTACACCTGCCTTGCCCCTCTTAGCATTGTAGAGGAGGAGATTTTACACAATACTGCTTCTTTCTCTTGGGAAATAAGGAACCATATTTCCCAATGGCAAATACGCATTGAGAAAGAAGAAGAGTTATTCTCCGTGATGGAATCAGACACCAATACAGACACACCCACTATTGAATGGATCGATCTCAGTACCAACGCATGTACTTTTACAGAGTTATTACCTTACACCGACTACACATTATACATACGAACCATTTGTGGCGAAGGCGACACGAGCCAAGTGGGCAATTATCCGTTTACCACGCTAGTTATGCCTTGCCAAACTATCGACACCTTGTATTATGATGCTGCATCTATGCAATCCACAAGGGCGCTAATTCATTGGGAGCCTACTATTGACTCTACCAACCTCCCTTCTCATTATATTATAGCGTACAAAATAGCCGACAGTACCGAGTGGGAGCTCAGTTTAGAAACGGCAGACCAATATACACTACTCGAAAATTTAGCACCATACACCCACTACGATGTAAGGGTGTATACCGTTTGTAATGCTGGCGACACTAGCGGTTACGACACCCTCGCTTTTACAACACTCCCTACACCATGCCCTACCCTCCGAACTGTTACCGCTATTGCCGAATTAATGACAGACACCTCGGCTGTTATTACTTGGGAACCCATGGCAGACATCTCTAACTTAGAAGTTGGCTTCTTGATACAATACAAAAAAATAAGCGAAATTAATTGGGATACATTGAGATATGTATCTGACACTCTTTTGTATCACATCCCTAATCTTGAACCTTTAACCAATTATGAGGTAAGAATGAAAGCGGTTTGTACTCATAGCGATACCAGCGGTTGGAAAAAACACATTTTCACCACTATGCCTGTGCCATGTCCTGCTATTGATAGTATTTTCTACCATCAAGAAGTCACCACACAGACTACCGCCACCTTCTCGTGGATACCTACGGCAACGCCTACCAACTTAGAGATAGGTTATCTCATTGAATACAAAAGGTTTTCTGATGACACTTGGCATTATGCCGGCGAAACTGTAGATACTATATACACCATTACCGAATTAACTCCCAACACCCACTACCAAACGCGAGTGTACGCACTTTGCAATGCTGGCGATACTAGTACATGGAAAAGTTCGGAGTGCGTTACCTTAGATGTGCGCTATACTGTAGCCGACGGGCTTCTTGCTAATGGGCTACCATTTGATGGGTCGTACCTAGAATACAATCAACGTAACCAAATGATTTATCCTGCGGAGATGTTACAAGGACTTAATGAGAAACTTGTGACTCAGCTCTCTTTCTACTTCGAAGAATTTCCTACTGAAGCCACTTTCTGGAACCATGGTGCCACTATTACTATTGCTAGCACAAGTGCGTCGTCGCTTGCGGACTCTATTGTTACAGACTACGAAGTAATAGAGACCGTTTCAACAACATCGTTAAAAGAGTGGTGTTCTAACGGGTTGCTAACTATCGAATTATCGGATCCCTTAGTGTACGATGGCAACAACATCATCATTGACATTACCACCGAGGCTACCCACTCTGGTTATGCTATTTTTTATGGAATTTTCCGCAACGGAGCAGGCCGTTTTAGCAACGATTTAGGCCTTAACATTGCCATGAACTTCCTTCCTAAACTTACCTTTACCTATTTAGCTAACCCAGAAAGATATTGCTGGCCAGTGGACAGCATTGCAGCGCAGAATATTACCACTAACGCAGCCGAAATTACGTGGAACGGCGATAGTACTACCAATCATGGAACTTGGTTTTTACAATATAAACTTGAAGAGAGTGCTATATGGAGCAATTCTATAGTAACCGACACCAATTTTGTTGCTTTAACTAACCTTGCTT
>CAYJOY010000010.1:3172-9568 GCA_964371885.1 uncultured Lentimicrobiaceae bacterium
CGTATTAACGCTACTTGTATCTACTCAGAAGATTTTACCAGATGGTCGGAATACAGCTTTACAACACCGGCATTTGCTTGCCCCGAAATTACTGCGTTAACCGCTAACGAAGCAACAATTACTCAAACATCATTTGAAATCAGATGGGAGGGAGCTGGGAATCCAGATAACCTAGACACCGCATACCTATTACAATACAAAAACAGCAATGATGAGGTTTGGTTTGATGAAATAAACACTACTGCTACGGCGTACCTTTTCACCAATTTGTTACCTCTTAACCACTACGACGTAAGAGTGCGTGCTATTTGTGCACTCGGCGACACTAGCAACTGGGCTACCGAATCTTTTACAACACTGCCTGTACCATGCCCTACACCTATCGCTATTAATCACCTACAAGCATCGATTACCCCTACGGAGGGGACACTATTTTGGACACCACAACGCGAAATTTCAAATCCTGAAAGCAGATACATAGTACAATACAAAGCTGACACTACCCTGTTATGGGAAAATGGAACCGAAATAACGGTTCAAGATACGTTTAAACACTTTACAGCGCTCTTACCAAGCACCAACTATAATGTAAGGGTAAGTGCTATTTGCAATGCTGGTGATGAGAGCGACTGGATTGAACACCAATTTACGACCAATGCCACAGAGCTCATTATTGCCGATGGCAACACCTCAAACAACCAATTACCATTTAATGGTATTATGCTTAATGAGGCGCAACATAATCAATTAATTTATCCTTTTGACATGTTATCTGAGCTCAATGGAAAAACCATTACTAAACTCACCTTCTATCTTAACAATTACTCGGCAGAGGTTGAAAATTGGACTTCACCACTTACCATTAAAATGAAAACTTCCTATTTCTCATCATTAGAAAGTGGTTTCCAATCTGTTCAGAACTCCACTACAGTTATTGATGGAGAATCTATTATTAGTTGGTACAACGAGGAAGAGGGAACCATTGAGATTCCTCTCACTTATCCATTCCTATACGATGGAGCCAACTTACTTCTCGATATTACCACAGCGACTGGCGATATTAACTACGCGAGTTTCCTTGGAACAGAAGCCCCTTTTACTGGTCGCTATAGCGATGACGACGAAGAAGAAGTTTTATCATTCTTACCCAAAATAAAAATTGACTACACACTAACCCCCGAAACCTTCTGTTGGGCAGTAAGCAATATGGAAACACTTAACCTTCAACCATTTTCTACTCATATTATTTGGGAAGCAGGCGACAACAACAATAGTTGGTTAGTACAATACAAAACGTTAGAAGAAGCTACTTGGAGCAACACAGTTGAAGCTTCTGCTCCCGCATTATTTATAGATCAGCTATTAGAAAACACCACTTATCAAGTTCGCGTACGCGCTGCTTGCGCTAATCTCGACGATTTAAGTGGGTGGCAAACGCTCGCGTTTACAACGCCGGTGCGCCCTTGTTCTGAAATTGACGCTGTAATGCATTCTGAAATATTAACCACTGAAGCCACTATGACTTGGAATATGGTAGACCATAACAATATACAAGGCAACTTCTTTGTTCAGCACAAAGCATCGACGGAAGATACGTGGAGCACCCCTGAAAGTGTGCAAGACACCATCTTTACCATCACTAATTTATGGCCACTTACCACCTACGATTTTAGAGTGCAACTTATTTGCGATAATAGTCAACAGTCATCGTTGGTAAGCACTACCTTCTCTACACTGCCTGTTCCTTGCCCTACTATTGAAGAGATAAGCGCGGTTAGCGAGAGTATTACCTATTCGGAAGCGACTATTGAATGGGGGACGAATGAAGATCCATACAGTTGGATTGAACACTACACCTTACAGTACAAACTGGCGGACGTAACCAACTGGGACGACGCTTCGGTAATAACTCACGATGAACTTTCGGCTACTATGTTTAACATGAGCAATCTTACTGCTGCTACCGCCTATCAGGTAAGGGTACGTGTAAACTGTATTAGCAACAATTCTGATTGGGAAGAAATCAGTTTCACCACAAAACCTGCACCATGTCCAGAGCCTACTAACCTATCTTTCGAAAGCGAAACTGCCACTCCATTCCAAGCAACTTTAACATGGGATGCCTCATCAACGCCATCTAATTGGAACAGCGAATTTATTTTCGAATATAAACTTGGCACTACCCCTAGCTGGGGCGGTGAAGATGAGGTGACTATCTCCAATTTATTAGAACCATCTGTTACCATTACCCATTTACTACCTGCTACCGTTTACGACATGCGTGTAAAAGCAATTTGCAGCGTTGGCGATACAAGCGAATGGATTACCAGCGAGTTCACCACACTATCGAACACCGTTGTTGTTGCCGATGCCGCTACTGCTGCCACTTCGCTATTACCGGTTAACACCTCTTTCTTATTCGAGGCTCAACATAACCAGATGATTTATACTGAAAACATGTTAGGAGATTTAGAAGGCAAACTGCTCACTAAGCTCACTTTCTTCATGACTTCCCCCCCCTCTAACGATATTGTTTGGACCTCTTCTGTAGATGTAAAACTGGGAACAACCACCGACGCATCGCTTAGCAACGGGCTTTCAAGTACAGATGCTTCTTTCACAGTAGCCTATACTGCGCATCTCCGCAACTGGGCAGATGGGGCACTCCTCGAAATAGAATTAGACAACCCTTACCTTTATGAAGGGGGTAATTTACTCGTAGACTTTTCTACATCAGCAGGGGGTGTAAGTGCTGCTACCTTCTCTGGCATTATTAAAGAAGCGGCTGGCCGCTTTACTTCTGGCAGCACTAACGAATTATTAGGATTTTTACCAAAACTTATGTTTACATACGAGCCATCTCCTGAAGAATATTGTGCTCCTGTTACTTACATCACCTCCAATAACATCACCCCATTTGCAGCTCATCTTACTTGGGACATCCACGAATCGAATACCTCGTGGGTAGCGCAATATAAAACAGTAGAAGAGGCTGTGTGGAGTAACGAAGCCATGCTTACTCTACCACAAATTTCCCTTGCGGGGCTTACCGAAAACACACAGTACGAGGTGAGAGTGCGTGCCTTATGCTCGGAATACGTTGAAAATGACGAAAGTGTTTGGATGACACACTCTTTCACTACCCTTTCTGTACCATGCCCAGAAGTTACTGCACTACATCACCAAAACGGCACTCTCGCCGAAACATCGGTAACATTGACATGGGAATTAGAAGATGATCCACACTCGTGGAATGAGAGCTATACACTACAATACAAAACAACGGGAAGTAGTAATTGGACTACTATTGATGAAATAGAAGCAGATTCCTACGTTCTTACCGCGTTAACACCCGCTACCCAATACCAAGCACGTGTTCAGAGCATTTGTATTGATGGTGCCACTACAGACTGGGTTACTTACAATTTTAGCACAGCAACGCCAGAGTGTATCTCCCCTTCCAACTTAACGCATGTAGGAGAGAGCCTTACTCCAACCTCTGCAACAGTAACTTGGGAAGCTGGTGCCGACCCATACCAGTGGAATCAAGGGTATGTATTAGAATATAAAGTGGCTGAAGCATCTTGGGACGATCTCTCTACAGTAACGGTAAACGACCTTACAACCACTACTTACCCTCTCACTTCGCTCGTTCCTCAAACCACATACGATGTTAGAGTACAAAGCATTTGCAACAACGAACAGGTGAGCGAGTGGATTACCCACAGCTTCACAACATTGGTTCCCCCTTGCGAACCAGCTAACAATGTGGTTGCGGTAGCGGAAGATCCTTATACTATCTCTTTAAGTTGGGAAGGCGAAGCCGACAACTACCTCATTAGATACCGTACTCAGAGCAGCACTCAATGGGATACCGTTACGAGTAGTACTAGTCCTGCTTCTATTGAAGAACTTACTCCAGAAACTACATATCTTATTCAAATACAAAGCGATTGTAGTATTACCACCAGTGCATGGATACCAGAGCCTGCCATTACCATAACCACTTTAACCGTTACATACACCATAACTGCAACCGCGCATGGTGCGGGTACCATCCACCCTGAAGGGGTGATGGAATATGAAGAAGGGAGCACTCCGCTTTACACTTTTATTCCAGAAGCTGGCGGCATTGTAGCTCGAATTGAAGTTTCGGGAGAAGAGATTCCTGTGGGTGGCACTCAGTACATGTTCCCGCCACTTACCGAGAACCAAACCATAGATGTATATTTTAGTGCTGTAGGCATTGATGAAAATGAGAGCACTCCTCTTATTAACTTATATCCTAACCCCGCACAATCTTCTATTACTATAGAGAGTGATCAGGATGTTATTACAAAGATAGAAATTTTAGATATGACAGGACGTATGGTTATGCGCCCACAAAGCAACGAGTTTACTAATTTAAATATTAGCCACTTAGAAAATGGGGTTTATTTTGTAAGGGTAACAACCACTACTGGAATGACCACGCTTCGCTTTATTAAACAATGATAGATAAGAAAGTACACTTCCTGCCTACTACTAAGAAAGAGCTCACTTATCTTGGTTGGGACTATGTAGATGTGATTCTCATTACTGGCGATGCTTACATTGACCATCCCTCGTTTGGGACGGCGGTAATTGGTAGGATATTGCAACGTGAGGGGCTACGTGTGGCTATATTACCGCAACCTAATTGGCAAGACGACCTTAGAGATTTTAAAAAACTGGGAACTCCGCGCTATTTCTTTGGGATTACAAGTGGCAGTATGGATTCGATGGTGAACCACTACACCGCTTACAAACGGCTACGTAGCGACGATGCCTACACTGCTGGTGGGAAAGCGGGCTTCCGCCCCGACTATGCAACTACTGTTTATTCTAATATTGTACGACAACTATACCCCGATAGCACTATTATACTAGGAGGTATTGAGGCTTCTATGCGACGCTTTTCGCACTATGACTATTGGAGCAACAATTTTAAACCTAGCATTTTAACAGAGAGCAAGGCCAACTATCTAATATATGGCATGGGCGAAAAAACAATGCAAACCATTGCGCAAGCATATCGCACTAACCAACCCGAACTGATTAAAAACATCCCACAGGTTTGTTATTTATCGAACACATTAGAATTCGACACTCAAGAGATCGTCCAATTACATCCATACGAAAAAGAGGTAAAAGATAAAAGGAAATACGGGGAAAGTTTTGTGATGATGGAGGAGGAGACGAACAAGGTAGTTCAACGCACCATTGTTCAACAATATGGGAAGCAGTTCCTTATTGCCAATCCCCCGTACCCCACGTTAACCACCGAAGAGATGGATGATCTTGCCCTATTTAACGAGATGTGTTATTCACCACACCCTAAGTATCTTAAACGTGGCGACATTCCTGCTTGGGAAATGATTAAGAACTCCATTACCATCCATCGTGGTTGTTTTGGAGGATGCTCTTTTTGTGCCATTGCTGCCCATCAAGGGAAGCAAGTGGCTTCCCGTTCTGAAGCCTCTATATTGGAAGAGGTGAGAGCACTCGCACGTCGCGATTACTTTAAAGGGCACATTAGCGACTTAGGGGGTCCCTCGGCCAACATGTATTTACAAGGAGGGGTAGAGAAAAAACGGTGCGATAAATGCAAGAAACCCTCTTGTATTTATCCTAGCATCTGCCAAAATTTAAACAGGAATCATCTTCCGCTGATACAACTATACAAAAAGGCAGCACAAACCCAGGGGGTAAAAAAAATTACCATTGGAAGTGGCATTAGGTACGATATGTTGTTAGCCGACGGACGGTGCGACCAGCAAAATCACTTAAGTGCTTATGCCGAAACGGTGATTGCGCATCACGTATCAGGGCGGCTCAAGGTAGCACCCGAACATACCGAAAGCCACGTGTTGCAACTCATGCGTAAACCTAACTTCGATGCGTTTATCCATTTCTACAAACTGTTTCAAAAGATCAATCATAAACATGGTAAAAATCAGCAACTCATCCCATACTTCATCTCTTCGCACCCTGGTTGTGCAACTACTGATATGCGAAACCTCAGCCATCTGGTAAAAAAATTAGACTTAATTACAGAGCAAACCCAAGGCTTTACTCCTACTACTATGACCTTATCTACCGCAATGTACTACCTAGGCTATAACCCATACACTCAAAAAAAGGTATATAATGCCTATAACATCGACGAAAAACGGCGACAAAGCCAATTTTTTAGATAGGTAGCGAATACCTATTTTTGAATCGAAATTAAGGGGACTTCTAACAATTCCCCATCGACTTTATAACAGTAATTTATATGGACAAAAAAACATATCAAAAATGAAAAAGAAAGCACTAATTTTAATCGTACTCTTATTTACGATGACCCTAACTTTTTGTCAAAATAGCAACAGTTTA
>CAYJOY010000010.1:9578-19684 GCA_964371885.1 uncultured Lentimicrobiaceae bacterium
GGGAGTACCTATTCGGGAAAAGTAGTTTGGCTAAAAGAGCCAAATAATGCAAGTGGGCAACCGCATAAAGATGTTAACAATCCCGACAAATCACTGAGAAACAGAACCATTATAAACAGTACTGTTATTAAAAACCTACAGTACGATGGCAATGGAAGTTATATTGGAGGAGAGGCTTATCGTCCCGAAGAGGGAGATAATGTTAAGCTTAAAATCAAGGTTAACAACAATGGCACTATTACCGTAACTGGCTCTAAGTTTGGCTTTTCTAGAAGCGAAACTTGGAAAAAAGTTTAGCTAATCACTACAATAGGTGATTATTAGCAGGAAAATACCTAACTTATAGGAGCATTTATTATTATAAAACATTGTATTTTTGCCACAGAAACTTAAAAACAAAACAAGTGCAAAAAAGAAATGTATTATAATCCTAATAAAAATTTAAAAATATGACTCTCTCTCTATTGCTGTAAAATAGCACCTTTAATGAAGATCAATTTTCCATAAAAAAGCCATTTATAACCATATATCTTCATTTCTTCTCTACTTTTTAAGCTATTTTACAGCATCTCGGGAGAATCAGTTTTTAAGAAAAAAGTAAAAATCTTTCATTTCGCCGCCATAACAACAACCAGTTATGGCGGCGTTTCGTATATAGAATAATGAAGCATATCGCCCTTGGTTTCTAATAGTCGTGTTTTTGAATATAACCACCCTTTTTCTCACTAATCACTTCAAATCACGTGGCAATTCCATGCAAAAGAGAATGGGAGATTAAAAATAGCAACGATACAAAATTTGGAAAAATAAAAAAAGAATCTTCATCGTTGTTAAATGGCAAGAGCTATAAAGTATCCATTTAGAAACATGCACATCCTCATTACTAACACCTAAAAATTAAAACATGACCTCTATCCTTATACAGAACGTTCTCCACAACAACAACGTCATTGATCTTCTTGTTGAAGATAACAAAATCGCAAAAATAGGACCGAATATTAACACCACTGCCACTCACACTATTGATGGCACTGGCAAAGGGGTTGTGGCTGGTTTTATAAATGGGCACACGCACGCGGCTATGACCCTATTTGGTGGTTTTGCCGACGATATGAAGCTACACGACTGGCTTACGCAGAAGATATGGCCGAACGAGGCGCGGCTCACCGAACAGCAAGTGTATTGGGGCACGCGACTAGCTTGCTTAGAAATGGTAAAAAGTGGGACTACCCTCTTTAACGACATGTATTTTTTCCCCGATGCCATTCATCAAGCGGTTATAGACTCGGGCATACGCGGAGTGAATGCCACTACCCTATTCGACACTCGCGGGGAGGCACAATTAACAGCACTCAAAAAAAAGGCGAAACAATACATTACGAAAAATCGTCCCGCCACCTTACAAGTGGCTTTAGGGCCTCACGCTATCTACACTAACACCAAGGAATCGCTACAGTGGGCGCAACGTATGGCCGAGGAGTACAACCTATTGCTCCATATCCATTTATCGGAAACTAAAGAAGAGGTAGATGATGTTATTAAAAATTGGGGCTGTACCCCTGTTGAGTATCTCTATCAACTCGGACTTTTAACTCCCAAGACTGTGGCAGCTCACTGTGTTTGGCTGAGCGATAAAGATATTGAGTTGATAGCAAAAACGGGGACAAAAGTGGTGCACAATCCTGCCTCGAATATGAAGTTGGCCTCTGGCATTGGATTTAGATACCACGACCTTAAAACAGCGGGCGTTACCATAGGGCTAGGTACCGATGGATGCTCTTCATCTAACAATCTCGATATGGTAGAGGCTATGAAACTAGCGTCGTTGCTAGCCAAAGCAACAAGCGGAAACCCTGCCATGATGCCTATAGAAGAGACACTCGCATTGGCGACCAGCAATGGAGCCAAAATTTTTGGAATAGAGGCGGGCGAAATAGCGGTAGGTAAACTTGCCGATTTTTCGTTGGTAGATTTAAAACGTCCCGAAATGGTGCCTAATCATAATTTTCTCTCAAACCTTATTTACGCCTCCAACGGTTCTTGTATTGACACCGTAATATGCGATGGCAAAATGGTGATGTTAAACAAAGTGGTTAAAGATGAAGCGAAAATAATGGAGGAAGCCTCTGCTTGCGCTGAAGCACTATTTTACAAAACTTCTATTTGCTAATTATTAGAAGAAGTTTTTAATAGATACTAGGTTTCTCACAAATTAGCAACACACGTGCGCCATTAACAGTAGTAGCTATGAGGCACTGCTCGCCTTTATCATTTATTTTTAACTGCTTACGTAACTGTTCAATGGGGGTTGGAAAATTCTTACATATTAATTGAAAATGGTTTCCTTTCACTCTTTTCAAGTGAGTTTTCTCGAAATTGAGCACCTCTATCACTTTAAAACGCTTGCCATAAAAATGGGGAAGTTCTTCGTTTGAGGTAAATAAGTGGGTATTTCTATCTAGCTTTTCTATATTAAAATAATTACCTATTGCATGATAAGCCCCTGCTTTCATAATGGCGGCATTGGGCTCGTAAACATAGCTAAGCACTTCTTGAGCAGTGGGGGCAAAGGTTGCTTCTTCCGCACTAAAAGAAAAAATGTCATAGCGCTTATTTACAATATTAACTGCATAAATAGGGGTATTATCACTATTCAAAGCTCCACTTGCAGAGCAATGCAATAACAGCTCTTTACATTCGCCTCTTACCGCTATTACATAAATGGCTACCATGTTAGGGATAAGACGTTGTAACTCGCGAATATCTAACATGGGGGAAAGTTTTATAAAGAGAGAGGCGTTGGGATATGTTGCTAAATATTGTAGAAACTGCAAACTAGGTTGATACGCTTCCAATTCGTTTAATCTCGTCCCTTTTTCATCGCGGCGCGAAGGATCAATATAGAAAACGAGTTCCTTCGTTTCCTTGGAGAATTTTTCCAGAAAATGCTCTGCGGTATCGTTTACTACCTCTATATGAGATGCCTGTAACACTCTTGCATTGTGCAACAACAAGTCACAAAGTTCTCTATTGGGTTCAACTGCTATTACTTTTTCAAAATGGGGAGCCAATGTTAAAACATCAATACCAAAGCCTGCGGTTAGGTCTATTAGTGTTTTACCCTTAAGCAATGTAGTTTTAAACTGCGCCGCCTCCTCCGACGAAGATTGTTCTATAGAGAGATTTACAGGAAAAAGGAAGTTCAGATTTTGGGATAATGCGGGATATTTCTCTTTATGTTTTTTACGCGCTGCAATTTGTTGAATAGCCCACGTAAAATCGACATCTGTATATTTTTCTTTTTGTAATGCCAACTTAACCACATCGCTATTTATGTTATTTTCAACAAATAGCAACGTTTTCTCATCAATAATCATTGTAGAAATCGTTTATTGATTTTTAAAGAAGGCGGCATCGCTAATAATAATGCGCACCATAGCGGCATAATTAAAATAGAAACCGGTATCGTAGGTGGTAAGGAGGCGACGGTGCCCCATACTATTCATTGAAAAGGTAAAGACGGGGTCAATAGAGACGGAGGGGGTTGCCGTAAACTTCACCCCAACGGCACCTGAAACACCGAAGCCAGCGCCACCCCACACATAGTTATATGGGGTTGATTGGTAACCTGGGTTGGTTGGATCTTCACGTTCCGACAATAAATCGAACTGTGTTCCTTCTATGTAAGCATCGTAACTCTTTATTTTCAAGTAGTTGAACTGTGCTCCTAGTTCTAAAAAGGGTTTTACTATATGGTTTTGATGAAATATATATCCAAAAGAGAGATCGATAGTGGAGCGATCTTCTTTTGCCACCAATCTCTCCATTGCGTAATCGAAATATACATTACTAGGAATTACATTGGGGAAACTAATTTCGAACTCGCCCGATGCTACAGCGCGTGTAAACGCGTAACTCATAGTAAAATACCAATTTTTCTTGAATCTATATTTAAATCCTAATTGAACAGCCATGCTAGGAACGAAGCGCATTTGTTGTGGGAGATCGCCCAAAGCAATCGTATCTACATAAGCGTAGTTCCCAATTACTAACTCGCTAACCTTATCATACACAAACTCATTATTAAAGATGAGCCCCAGATTCATCGTATTTTCTGGAGATCCATTGTAAAAATTAGCATTATTTTTATTGGCAAAATAGGCACCTCCTGCTATATAGAATTCGAAGCCTTTTAACTGCCATTTTTCCATTGCTTCCATCTTATCCTCGTACGATTGAGCAAAAATTAGCGAGGGGGTGAGCAGCATTAGTAATATTAATATTCTCATTTCTGATTAATTCGTTGTGTTATCGTTTCTTTCTATCTCGCGTTCTGGCTCTGAAGTTCCATCATTACCTGGCGTTTCCTCTTTCTGGTGTTCCGCCTCATAGGCTTTTATTAAATGCGCTACTTCATCTTTCACCATTTTCTTTCTCCATTTATACACTACCAAATAATGAAAAACCACCGCAATGAGCCAACATATTGATAATGCCAGTATGGCTTTAAACTTTGAATCTTGCATTCCTGTATCATCCTTTAACAACAAATACCAGAGTGTCCAAATAAATAAATTCACTAATATATAAATTGTTAAGTGAATTTTGAAAGCGACCCTTTTACGTGCTTCGGCGTAAAAGGCATCCATTGTTTTATCGCCATTAGAGAGTTGATCTTTTTCCATAATTGTAATTTTTTATGAGGTGCAAATATACTATATTTTTTATAAAGCTGCGGAGATATAAATAATATTGCCACTCTTTTAGGAGTGGCAATATTACAACTTGATTATCCATTAATGGCTCTCTCTTTTTTCCAGTTTCTAAACATGGAGCGCCATTTAAGTCCAATTACCCCAAATATAGCCTCTTTAAAGATACCTGCGCTCATCTTCGAAGTTCCTAATGTTCTGTCTACGAATACAATTGGCACTTCTTTCAATTTAAATCCGAGGCGAAAAGCGGTATATTTCATTTCTATTTGGAAGCCGTAACCTACATGATGAATTTTATCGAGGTTGACTGTTTTCAACACTTCAGCTCGGTAGCATATAAACCCAGCGGTTGTATCCATAACTGGCATACCGAGTACAAAACGTACATACCAAGAGCCGTAGTACGACATCAGCAATCGTTTCATGGGCCAGTTTAACACATTCACCCCATTGCAGTAGCGCGAGCCCACTGCAAGGTCGGCGCCACTTTCGCAAGCCTCGTAAAGGCGCGCTAAGTCGTTGGGGTTATGTGAAAAATCGGCATCCATTTCGAATATATAATCGTAATTGTGTTCTAAGCCCCATTTAAAGACGTGAATATAGGCAGTTCCTAAGCCCAACTTCCCAGAGCGCTCTGCAATGAACAACCGGTCGGAAAATTGATTCGCCATTAACCCTTTTACGATAGCAGCAGTTCCATCTGGCGAACCATCATCTACTACTAAAATATGAACATCACTAATTGAGAAAGTAGTGGTAATAATGTTTTCAATATTCTCTTTCTCGTTGTAGGTAGGGATAATCACTAACTTTCTATTCATTCTCTTGATTTATTAGTTTTCAATAACTTGTTCTACTTTTTTAAGCAATCTAGCCTCTTTTATTTTGGCAGCATCTACTATTTTCTTTGCCTCTGCCACTATATTTTCTGCGTATTCCTTATCGGCTAATCCGCTTGCATTTATTTTCACATTTAGGTAGGCACCTATTACGGCTGCACGAGCACAAAGTGCCCCAACGCCTGCATCTGATACCGAGTTTGGATTTCCTTTTTTAATCATTGCTTCACAAAGATCGAATACTTTAAAAGCACTTTGTAAAGTTCTGAAAGGGATCTCGATGGCATATTTTGTAGCATTTTCTAGCGCTTCCATTCTTGCCGCTTTCTCCTCTTCAGTCCCTTTAGGCATTCCTAATGCATTCATTATTAAATTGAACGAATTGGTATCTTCATCCACTAACCAAAGCATTTCATCTTTCAGTTGTTGCCCTTGCACTGCATAGTCTGAAAACTCTTTCCAACGTTTATCCCAACCTGGTTTATGCGAAGAGAGGTTTGCTACCATTGTGCCTAATGCTGCACCGAGTGCACCCATGTAAGCGGCTATAGAGCCACCACCCGGTGCTGGCGACTCAGAGGCAGTTTCATTAGCGAAGGCTGCGCAGGTCATATCCATCAATTTATTAGCAGTATTCTCTTTTTCTAATAGATATTCTATGATTTTCTCTTCTGGGCAGAACGGTTTCAGGTCGTCTAACCCCATCGATTTAACGGCTATTTTAATCACCTCTTTCTCTTCTATCCCTAGCGAG
Source organism: uncultured Lentimicrobiaceae bacterium (assembly GCA_964371885.1). Lineage (GTDB taxonomy): Bacteria > Bacteroidota > Bacteroidia > Bacteroidales > WCHB1-69 > CAYJOY01. The sequence goes on from CAYJOY010000010.1 coordinate 15,887, forward strand.
CGTTGCTGTTGTGTAAGGAAGTAGTTACCAGCATCTATTAACGCTTTTTTAGGCACTAACCCTACTATTTCTGCACCAGTTACTCTAATACCTCTGGCATCTGCTTTTTTTCTCACCTCTTCAAAGGCTACATGTAACGGCGTTTCGGTAGTGTTGGTAATATTCATCGATACTTGCGCGATACCATATTCCTCAATAAACCAACCAATCGCTTTAGTCCCTTTTAATGTACCAGGAATATCGATCGTTTTTCCGTTTTCATCTTTCATTATTTTCCCTGTAATAGGGTTCCCTTCCCGTTTTGCACGTCCTTTTTCGCGCACGTCAAACGCAATGGCATTGGCGCGGCGTGTAGAGGTAGTATTTAAATTGTAGTTAACAGCAATTAGGAAGTCGCGGGCACTAATGGCGGTTGCTCCACTTTTAGCCACCGACTCGGTAAATTCGGCAGGGCCAAAATCGGGTTTCCACTCGGGGTTGGTGAGTTTATCTTTCAATCCTTCATATTCTCCACGGCGGCAGTTAGCTAAATTTTGACGTTTAGGTTCAAAAGCGGCATTTTCGTAACAATAAATGGGAATTTCGAGTTCTTCACCTACCCTTTTAGCTAATTTTCTTGCATATTCGGCGGTTTCTTCCATCGTAATATTGGCTACCGGCACAAGTGGGCATACATCGGTAGCACCAAAACGTGGGTGGTCGCCATGATGAACGCGCATATCAATAACCTCTTGAGCCTTTTTTATTACTTGAAAAGCTGCCTCTATCACCTCATCGGGAGTACCCACAAAAGTAACCACGGTGCGGTTAGTTGAAAAACCTGGGTCTACATCTAAAAGAGTTACTCCATCCATTTTTTCTAACACTGTAGTTATCTCTTTTATCACTTCGGGATTTCTCCCTTCGCTAAAGTTGGGAACGCATTCTATTAATTGTTTCATTTTATATTTTTAATTATTTGAATATTAATTTATTAAAAAAAATCAGCTTTATTCTTTCTCAGAACAAAACGAATTGCGAAATTACTATTTTTTTTATACTTTTTCAACAACTGCAAAAAAAATATTATTTTTTAATAATGTATCAGAATTGGTGCATCATTAAAAAAAATAGTGTATTTTTGCCAACTTATTCACTTAAAAAAGAACGCTTATGTCAGAAGTAATTGTTTCAAGATATTCAGATGAAGAATTAGCTGAGTTTAAAACCTTAATTGAGGACAAAATTAATGAAGCTAAAAAGGGCTTCGCCGTATATGCAGAAGCCTATAGTAACTCAGGAAACGACACCACCGATACCTCCCCTACGTTTAAGATATTGGAAGATGGAAACCACGTTTTATCAAAAGAAGAAAATAGTCGTTTAGCGGGTCGCTTAAACAAATACATACAAAATTTAGAGGCTGCACTCATTAGAATTGAGAACAAAACCTACGGTATTTGTCGTGCCAGTGGGAAACTCATTTCCAAAGAGAGACTGAAAGCAGTGCCACACGCTACACTCAGTTTTGATGCGAAAGTTAACGAAAAAAAATAATAAAAGGTGAGTAAAACTAAAAAATTAGCCCTCCTTTCTACTATTATTGTCTTATTTTTTGTTGTTGCCGACCAAATTCTAAAAATTTGGGTTAAGACCAACATGGAACTCTACGAAGTGATCCCTTTAATAGGGAAGTCGGTGCTACTCTATTTTGTAGAAAACGAAGGGATGGCCTTTGGCTTATCGTTAGGTGAAGGGTTCGGGAAACTCATCCTCTCATTATCGAGGGTGGTTATCCTTGCTTTTATCATATATTACCTAACGCAACTCATCAAAAAGCAAAAAGCTACTATCTTTGTTACCACCGTGTTCTCACTCATAATTGCGGGCGCTTTAGGCAACCTCATTGATGGGATGTTCTATGGTATTATATTCGATTACAGCCCATTTATGTACGGAAAGGTAGTCGATATGTTCTATTGCCCCCTATTCCTACTTCCCGATTGGGTACCACTTTGGGGAGGCACGCACTTCTTTCCAGCCATCTTTAATATTGCTGATTGCTGTATTACTATAGGACTATTTACTGTGCTCTTTTTTCATAAACATTTTTTTATTGATAAAACATGAACCTCAACCATCTTTCCTTGATTATCAAAACGTTATCGCAACTGCTTGAAACAGAATCGACCGTTTATATTAGCGAATTAGGAAAATTTTCTTTAAAGAGGTGCGGGGCATATATTGACGGAGGAACCATACATCCTCCGCAACAGCAAATTGTTTTCTCATATTCCAACGATGAATCAAGCCTTGCTTTCGCTTCACAATTGTCTAAAAATGAAAACATTTCCATTGAGGAAGCCAGCAATATCGTTAGCACTTGGGTTGCTGCTCTTAAACAAACCGTAAGAGAGAACAAATCGATTGAGATTGATAAATTCGGCACCTTCTATAATGATGAAAGCCTATCACTTTCATTTATTTCTGCATCAAATCACCCTTTTAACATTGAAAATGAAGGACTCGAAGCTGTTGATATAGATATTATTAACCCTGGTTTCGAAATAAGAAATGAAGCTAAGATAGAGGAGGAAAGAAAAATTGAAGAAGAAAAAAAGAGAGAAGAAGAACGGAGATTACAAGAAGAGAAAAGAATTGAAGAGGAAAGGATAGAAGAGCAAAGAAAAATTGAAGAAGAGAAAAGGAGAGAAGAAGAACGGAGATTACAAGAAGAGAAAAGAATTGAAGAGGAAAGGATAGAAGAGCAAAGAAGAATTGAAGAAGAGAAAAAGAGAGAAGAAGAACAGAGATTACAAGAAGAGAATAGAATTGAAGAGGAGGAGGATATGGGAGAGGCTATTGAGCAAGATGACGTACAGGATAATGTGCAGGAAGTACAATATACGAAGCGACATTATGAGAAATGGCTCTTTGCATTAGTCATTATCATCACAATAGCAACGATGGTCTTTTTATTTAAAGATCAATTAACCCTCTTATACAAAGAACATTTCGAACAGGAAAGCACCTCGGTTGCGGTTACTTCTAATGATGAAGAAACAGAGGCACTTTTACTTGCTGACACCATACCAGTTGACACCAACGCAATGGCTGAACTTCCGGTTGCAACAACAAAAGAAGAGCCCCCTCAAGAGGAGACCGTAGAGGAATTGTTACCTACAACCAACGGCAAAATCAACACCATTGCTTTCGAAAAGGGGAAATATTATGTGATTGCGGGAAGCTTTATAAAAGAAGAGTTATCGTTAAAACACATAAAAGATAAAAAATTAGAAAAATACAATCCTACGTTAGTAACGCAACCAAACAACAAACGTTTAAGAGTTTGTATTGGCATTTTTTCATCGGAACGAGAAGCACAACAATTTATTAACAAAACCAACGAAAACTACTGGATTCTTAAATAAAATGAGACAGTTACCTATATCTGAAAAGAAAAATTACATGCACTTGCACAGTATTGCATTTTATAGAATTACAAAAACATTAAAGTCGAACGCTATTAAAGTTAGCAGTTATCTCTTTATTTTATTGTTTTTTACCGCTTCATTATATGCCAATAACCATCCACAGAAGGATTCGCTACGTGAAGTTAGGAAAGAGAAGACTCGCGACTTTTTCTCTTTAAAATCTAAAAAAGAGATTTATCAACTACAGCGATACACCACTCCCGACGATTTAGTATCTCCTAAAAAGAACGACAAGTGGGGCGTTTCCTTATCGGGGTTTGTTGGTGTTGATTTGTATTGGGACACGCGCGAGATGGTAGACGTACGCGACGGCGCCCTTGCCTTT
>CAYJOY010000010.1:19694-20644 GCA_964371885.1 uncultured Lentimicrobiaceae bacterium
CCTAGCAACGTTTTATTAGATGCCGAGGGGAACGACCTTAACGGGCGCCCTTCGTTTCACCTTATTGCATTAAACACCCGCCTTACACTTAACATCTTCGCTCCCGACGCCTTGGGTGCGAAAGTTACGGGACGTGTTGAGGGTTGGTTTATGGGGGTCGACAATTTAGATGCTGGCGGTTTTACCTTACGTCATGCGTATATGAATTTGGCATGGGAGAAGACTTCGCTGCTTATTGGGCAAACATGGCACCCATTTTTTACTGCTACCTGTTTCCCCAATACCGTATCTTCTAGTGCGGGGGCACCTTTCCAGGCCCTTAACCGTGAGCCACAGATTAGAGTTACCCAAAAAATGGGAAAAATGCACTCCCTTATGGCCTTCGCTAACTCGCATCTAAATCTCTACAACCTTGGCGATAACGGTGCCTCTACCGAATATTTAAGGAACAGCTTAATACCTGAGGTTGGGCTGCAATATCATATTACCTCAACCACCGATGGTAAGAATGGCGGCACCCACAAAGTGTACGCTGGCGTAGGTGGCTCGTATGTTGCCATTACCCCACGCACTGTTACCGAAGCCAACATTATGACCCAGCAAAAGTATCACGCTTTTTCGGGGGTTGCTTTTTTGGGATACGACCATAAAATTTCGTCGGAACTTAAATTCTCGGCTAAAGCAAAATGCTCGTTCTCGCAGCTAGGTTGCTCCTACCTCTTAATGGGAGGTTACGCTATTAAAGAGTATGAAATGGGCTTGCCTTTAGACAAAACGGTTGACTATGAATATACCCCTATTAATGCCTTAACTGGTTGGATAGATCTTTCGCTTACTAAAAACTCGTGGGAGATAGGTCTTTTTGGTGGCATGGGTAAGAATTTAGGCTCCCCACATCGCATTCAAGACTACAACAATCCGAGTTCATACTTTTTACGGGGCTACAACGG
>CAYJOY010000011.1:0-291 GCA_964371885.1 uncultured Lentimicrobiaceae bacterium
TACTATACCGTTGTTTGGAGAAATGCCTGCCGCTTTCTCAAGTGCATTATTGGCATCTATTAACCACTGTGCATCTTTCGTGGCAACATACTGGTTAAGTTTTAAAATAGCAATGTTGTTGTATATTCTCCAATCGTTTTCCATAGTTGGCTCGTTACTCATGGCAACATAAATTTGCTCTTTAATGGTTAAATTATCTATTTGCGATGCTCCGAACAACCTTTCATTGGCCGATAATAACTCAGGGGCACTTTGTACAATGTCTGGAATTTCCGAATCTGCAAATAAATT
>CAYJOY010000011.1:301-2176 GCA_964371885.1 uncultured Lentimicrobiaceae bacterium
CTTCTCTGCAATTTCTGTGTAAATATCAGTCATCTCTCTAATTCTCTGTTCGCGTGCTTCAGGAGTAGGTTGAGAACGGGTTACATTTAAAATCATATTCTTCTCTGCTATGTTAGAAATCTCTACAGCATTATCGAAACCAGACCAATCTTCGCCATTCGCATTATTTTCGAAAACAATCTCTGGTCTTTCTACACTTGAAACTTTCACTTTTTCTTGACGTGCATATTTTCGCACCGCTAGGTTCATTTGATTTTCGAACCACTTTTTACCTTGTTCAAAACGTTTCTCCGATAACCCCTGGTTACGAGATTCTTCCCCTTCAGGAGAGGCCCAACCCGAAATAACCACTTTTTCAATATCTCTTTCATCTTCTAAAATCGAAACTAAGAAATCTTGCATGTTCTTTAACGCATTTTTTGCATCCTCTTCTTTATTCAACTTTAACCCCCACATAATAGTAGAAACATCTACTGGGAAATAAATAGTTCCCGCTTGCGTAATGAACTCTTTTTCATAATAATGAGGAGCATACATTAAAACAGAACCCTCGCCACCAGTACCTAGTGTTGGGATAACCTTTGCCATTGATGAAAGGTTCGAAATACCATTTCCTAACGGATAAAAAGTATATGAGTAAGTTTTTTTTCCTTTCGACGCTGTTTGTTGTGCTATCACTTGTTGTGTTGATAGGTCATCTTTATAATCGAAAGAACCCGAAACCGTAAACGCGCCTCCATTTTTGTAAGAAACAACAGTCCCTTTTTCCTTCGATTTTTCACCTACTAAACGAATCGAGCTAACTTTTGTTGGGGCTCCACTCTGATCCTCCGATCTAAAAACAGGAACGTCAATATCTATAACCGCCTTCTTTTTCATAAATTTTGGAGGTACTGTTCCTTTTACAGTGTACTCCACTTTACCCCCCTTGTTTTCTAATTGAGGATTTTCTAACTCCATCTTTACTTGAGAATCTGGAACCATTTTTCCTAAACCACACGAAGTAAACAGGAGCGCAACCAATGCAAATAAACAAATTTTTGTAACGTTTTTCATCTTCTTTTCATTTTTAAATAGAATAACTATAATAACTATTTTTTAATTTTATTGTGTATTGGTAAAATTAGATGGCAAAAATATACTATTTTCTTACCAATGTAAATTCATTTTTCCCCATTTTATATCGAAGTTTATTACATTTCTGTTACGTATTAGTTTGAAAATCATTTAATCCGATTAGTACTAGATATGAAATTAATTATTTGGCTTCGCTTACATTAATTTGCAAAAAAAACGTATCTTTGCCGACTGTACTAAAATGGGAGGTTTGTCTCATCTAGTTTTAGTAATTAATTGATTATAAGCGAGACAAGATCGGAAATTAATAAGGTTGCACGTATGGAACATTTAGAAAAAAGAGAAATTTTATCAAGAGCAGTGAGAGCGGGAAAGCGCACCTATTTCTTTGATGTAAAAACAACAAGAAACGACGAAAAGTATCTTACCATAACAGAAAGTAAGAAAAAGTTTAATGCCGATAACGGTAAAGTTTCCTATGAAAAACACAAACTATTTTTGTACAAAGAAGATTTCAACAAATTCTCGAATGCATTAACAGGCATTTTAGATTTTATAGAAACGGGAAACCTTCCCGACGACTCTTTGTTTGAAGACACCTCTAGAAGCGACATCACTTTCGAAGATTTGGAGGACTAAATGGGAAAAATTATTGCCGTTGTAAATCAAAAGGGGGGGGTTGGCAAAACCACTACCTCGGTTAATCTAGCTGCTTCGTTGGCGGTACTTGAGCACAAAACATTGCTCATTGATGCCGACCCTCAAGCCAACGCAACAATTGCGGTTGGTGTTGAAGAA
>CAYJOY010000011.1:2186-17107 GCA_964371885.1 uncultured Lentimicrobiaceae bacterium
TTGCGTTTACGATGCTTTAATGGGGAACAAATATATTAGCGAAGTGGTGATGAATACCAACACCCCAAACCTTAATGTAATCCCATCACACATCGATTTAGTAGGTGCAGAAATTGAAATGATAGAGCTCGACAGAAGAGAGTTTCGTTTGCGCGATGCACTACAAACGTTAAAAGAAGAGTACGAATTTATTATTATTGACTGCGCCCCTTCGCTAGGGCTCATTACAGTAAACGCACTTGTAGCTGCCGACTCTGTTATTATTCCTGTACAATGTGAATATTTTGCACTCGAAGGGTTAGGAAAACTGCTTAATACTATCCGACTCGTACAAAACGGAATGAACCCTAACTTAACCATTGAGGGAATTCTGCTTACCATGTACGACGCCAGAACAGCACACTCTAATGCTGTTGTGGCAGATGTAAGACAATATTGTAAAGATATAGTTTTCGACACTATCATCTCGCGCAATGTAAAAATTAGCGAAGCACACAGCAACGGGGTCCCCAGTCTTATTTACGATGTGAAATCGAAAGGGACGGTGAATCACTTAAATTTAGCTAAAGAAATTTTAATTAAAAACGGACTATTATCCCAATCATAACGAATGGAAAAGAAAAGTAACGCCAAATTAGGCAAAGGGTTAGGAGCACTATTAGGTGGTGCATCTATTCCTGTTGTTGCCAACTCGCCAGCACTAGTAAAAAGCGATACTGGCACACTCATAAAGATAGACTCTATTGAAGAGAACCCAGGGCAACCTCGCTCTCATTTCGACGAAAATTTGATAGAAGAATTGGCAATATCTATTAAAACATACGGGTTAATACAACCTATAACTGTGCGCCCTGTAGCTAATGGTAAATATCAACTCATATCTGGGGAGCGTCGTTTAAGAGCCTCTAAATTAGCGGGCTTAAAAGATATTCCCGCTTATGTAAGAACTGTAGATGAAGTGCTATCGTTACAAATGGCGTTAGTAGAAAACATACAAAGAGAGAATCTTAACGCAATTGAAGTAGCACTCTCTTATCGTCGTTTACTCGATGAATGTAACCTATCGCACGAAGAACTTAGCCAAAAAATTGGAAAAGAAAGAACTACAATAACCAACTCGCTACGCTTACTAAAACTCTGCCAAGAAGGACAGGTAGCAGTGCGCGACAAAAAAATTACCCCTGGGCACGCGCGTGCTATAGTAAGCATAGAAGATGTTGAACTACAAGAAAAATTAGTAAAAGAGGTGATTGATAAAGGGCTCTCAGTTAGAAAAACTGAAGAACTCTCTAAAACTATGGTGGAAACCAAACCCGGAAAAACCAAAGTGAAAGTAAACCTTGCAGATGATATTATTGACTTTCAAAAATCGTTCTCGAAAAAGTTAAATGCCAAAGTGAAAATTACGAAAGACATATCTGGAAAAGGTAAAATTACCATCCCATTCCTCTCGCAAGAAGAGCTAAATAGGGTAATTGCTTTATTAGACAATAAATAACTCTATTCCTACATACAAAATCAATGAATCCTAAATTTACAACACAAGTATCACTAAACCAACTACCCAATGTTGCAGCGCAGTTTCTGAACTACTTTGAGAAGCAGCGGGTATTTGCTTTTTTTGGAGAAATGGGGGTAGGAAAAACTACTTTTATTAAAGCACTGTGCCAACAACTGCAAGTAGAAAATATCACCTCAAGCCCCACGTTTGCTATTGTAAACGAGTATCATACTGCTCAGAACAACAAAGTGTATCATTTCGATTTTTATAGAATTGAAGATATTAGGGAAGCTTTAGATTTAGGTTTCACCGACTATTTAGAAAGTGGGCAATATTGTTTTATGGAATGGAGCGAAAATATTGAAACCCTACTACAAGAAGAGGTGTACGTGCATGTTGCTTTGCACCGCGACAACGACCACCTGCGTACCATTACTGCAGAAATAGTGAACATGTAATACACCACTCTAATATCGATGAACAACGATCTTTTCGATGAGGGAACACAAAATAACGCCCAACATTGCGTGCAACCGTCTCTTTCGGAATACAGCAAAAGAGAAAGAAATAACATTATTGGACTAATAGCTTCGCTTGCCCCGCCTTTACTCACGCCTAAAATTATTGAAGAGCTAATAGAAGAGGGTAACACCATTTATATTGAACGGGGATTTGGCAGCTGGGCAAACATCCCCGACATAGCATACGCCGACGCAGGTGCTGAAATATTCGAGAATGCAAGTTACATTTTATTTAAAGCCGATATATTACTAAAAAACATCCCGTTTAATACGGATGAAATGCTCCAAATGTCAGAAAAAAGGGTCATTATTTCCTCACTCTCATCTTTCATTATCTCTCAAAAAGCAGTGCACTCATTAATCCAAAAAAAAATACTTGGCTTAGCTTTTAACCTTTTTCAAAATCACACAAAAGAAAATATATTAGATTGTATTGAACAGAAAAGCAACACTAAGGATGAATATCTGAAAAATCTCTCCTCCTATATTTCTGAAGTGCTACGCTCATTTCTCATGTCGCGTAATTTAAAAAGCACATTACAACTCAATCCCCAATTTTTAAGTGGCGTATACTGTTATAATGGGTATGTTTGCCAAAAAGAGATGGCCATTATTGCCCGTGTACCTTATAAAAGCATCGTCGACTTATGTTGGGATTGGAATTGAGTTCTCACACAGGAGCGTACGTGCATAAAAAAACAATAACATTATCAACACTATGGACATTAAAGAATTAAAAATAGAAACCCAATCAACAAAACGAAATCACCCATGGGAGCATGCCCGTTTTAAGGCAGTATGTAAGCTAGTTAAAAAAGAAGCTCCTACAATTGACCCTCGGCGTGCTATTATCGACATTGGCTGTGGCGATATTTTCTTCCTCTCCAACTTCTACAGAAAACACCAAAAATGGGAGCCCATTGCTGTTGATTTAGCCTTCGATGAAACTGTTATAGCCCAATTAAAAGAGAGCAATGCCGATGTACCGATAGCATTCTATAACCACTTAGATAAAGTTCCTGCAACCACAAAAGCAGGGTTAATTTTCTTAATGGATGTTATTGAACATATAGAAAACGATAAAGAATTCCTCACAGAATTAACGCAAAAAGAGATCATAGATTCAAACACTCGCTTCTTAATAACAGTACCAGCATTCAATTCGCTATTTAGCAATCACGACAGATGGCTAGGGCACTATAGAAGATACTCTTTGAAAAGTTTAAAAAGGACAATAGAAGATTCAGGCTTTACTTGCATTATGGGAGGCTACTTTTTTACATCGCTACTTTTGCCTCGCGCTATTGGCAAAACACTTGAATCCAAGTCTTCCACAGAAGAGTGCTCTGAAAAAGGGATAGGTGATTGGAATGGTAGTAGATTCACCTCTATGCTCATTGAGAAAGTATTGTTATGCGATTTTTACTGTACACAAGTACTCCAAAAATTTGGGATCGTAATGCCAGGACTTTCTACTTATGTTCTTTGTAAAATAAAGAAGAAGTAGTTCACAGCAATTTATACGCAATATATACATTGTAACTAAGAAACCAACGATGGTAAAAAGGAGAGAAGATTAGTAAAAAAAGCTAATTCTAAAACATGAAAAAAGGGAGCTTTCGCTCCCTTTTTTATTATATATTGTTTGCTAGTACTATTTCGTAACAACCAATTTGCGAGTAACAATTCCTTGCTGAGATCTTACTTCAATGATATACATACCTGATTGAAGTGAAGAGATATCTCTGCGGATAGTTGTAGTACCATTAAGCTGTACATTAGTTCTGTCAACAACACTACCAGTAATAGAAGATATTGTGAAAACTGCATCACCTTCTAGGTTCTCTACCTCAACTGCTATTTGCGAAGTTGCTGGGTTAGGAACAACAGTCATTGTTGCTTCAGCAACATACTCTTCTACTCCACCTAAAGTTTCAGGTGCAGGAGTAACTGGAGCTCCTACGTAAATAAACATGTCACGTTCATCTAGTAAAGTTAACTCTGAAGTTGCGGTAGAAACACCTCCTAAACGAACAGCTGGATATCCACAAGTTTCAGAATGGTTAGGAGATACGTTCGAAACACCATACATTCTACAGTGTACATAATAATTTCCTTCTTCCGCTAAACCAGAGAAGTCTATCGTAATAACTCTTGGATCAAGTGGAGCAGTATTGTTAATTATATACTCCGAATTGAAACAGTCAAAGTTATCGGCTAACTCTTCACCATACTTCCAGCTATTAGGACGTGGTAAATAGAAATCTGCAGGAATATATTCAGTATAATACTCGAAAACATCTTGATCGTAATTTTGATATTGTGGAGCTATTATACATCCATCAAGCCCAATGATAATATTTTTTGCTGAAGCAGTACCGATTCCAGAACGAACCACTAGCTCATCTTGTACAGATTCTACCATTTCGTATACACCATTAACCTCTTTATAAAGGTCGAACTCGAAATTAATAAATTTGTCTGCAACAGCACACTCATTATTAACTTTTGCATAGAATTTGAAATCTGAAGCCGCTGGAACATTCATCTCATTATCATCTCCTAAATTTCTATCCTCCATTACGATTAAACGCATTTCACTTTCATAAACAACTTCAGTGTCTATAGTTATAACCTCAGTTGCAGAACATGGAGCTGAGTGAAGCGTATATGTAAATCGTAGATTTCTTGCAGTGCTTCCAAGGCCTGTTAGTACTAAATCATTCACTCCTTGAACTAGATTGAAAGTATACGTAACTGGAATGTCTGCTGGCATGTCCACGTTAATTGCATTTAAAACAATGGTTGTAGCTTCAGTTGCTGTAACTGTAATTTCTATATCGTCACCAACACAAACTGTGCGAGGCACAATAATATCAGTAATTTCAGGAATAGAAGATACTTCAAATTCGTTAGAATCTATTGCAATACATCCAGTTCCGTCACGATCATAGTTGTTAGCTATTATTCTCACTTTTACTACATTTCCAGCATCTTCAATTGAAGGTTGGTAATGGAATGTAAACTCGTTAGGATTTGAAAGAACTTGATCGATTCTAACAGTACCCGATCCATTTACAATTTCGTATGTAGGGAATAGCTCGCTAGCATGTAGGTCTACCATTCCAAATTGAACTTCCGCGTCATGACACACTGGTGCAAGTGTAGTCATATTAAAGGTAGGTCTAGCTCTAACTTTTAAATGTAACCTTACTACAGAGTCACAACCAGTTTCTACCGTTGTCTCACTGAATACAAATTCTTTAACTACTACACCGAGTATTTGTAATCTTTCTATTTCAAGAGCATCAATATCAACCATATTGTCTCTAAAATTGTAAGGCAGCTCGTCTCCACAAATTGTCACATTAACATCTTCCTCGTATGTCTCATTTATAACAACTGTTATCTCATCAGAAATAGAAGTAATAATTCCGCACTCGTTTGTTGCTGTTCTTGTGAAAACATAAGTACCTGCTACAATAGCATTTGATGTAGTTGGCCAAGTATAATTCATACCATCCACTATTCCTGGTAATACTTGATCTTCTCCATTCAAGGTATAAGTCCAATTATAAGCGAAAGCTCCACTACCACCCTCTGCTTGTACAGCTGAAAGTGAAATAGCACCTAACTCATCATCGCAGAATGTTGTTACATTAGAAGCATCAGCAACTATTGAAATTTCGTTAAAAGCATCATGAGAAGTAATAGTTGCAGATTCTTCAGCTGTACAACCGTCTCTGTTAACTTCAATAGTATATGTACCAGCTGGTAAGTTAGAATTTGTTAGTTCTGTACCTTCAATAATCTCTTCTCCTTGTTTCCATACTACACTTGTAAAGTAGTTTGCATAGTCAACAGAAAACTCAATAGATCCATTGGTTGCACCGTCGCAAACTATCGACTCAGCAACAACTGTTATTACTGGAACAGGTTTAAGCGTTAGGTGTAAATACGACATACTATCGCAATCATTTACCGTTTGTAATGCCACTGAATCTTCAATAATTTGTGGCTGTCCGTCTGTGCGTGTATAAGTATAGGTGATACTATTATTTTCCCAAGTGAATGCAGTAGCGCATGTATCCACTGTTGTTGTGCTAGTTGCTCTGTCGGCATAAGTAGGATTAATAACCACCATAAGTGTATCTGTAGTACTTACTGTACCACAAGCAGAAGTAACTGTTCTTGTAAACGCATATTCGCCTGCTTCAAAAGCTTCTGTTGCTGGCCATCTGTAAAGTTCTTCGTTATTAGTTCCTGGAGCGTTGGTTACTTCTCCATCATTTAAAGTATACGTCCAAGCATAAGTATATACTCCATCAGCACCTGTTGGAGCGGTTGTTTCGAAAAGTAACTCAGCAGTAGTATTATCATCACAGAACGTTAACGTGTCAACATCAAGTGCTATAGTACCTGGAAGGAATTCTTCGTAAGTTTCTACACTAAACTCATCTGTTGTCATGCACTCGTTTTTATAAACTTCAAAATAATAACTACCTGCTGTTAAGTTTTCAGCAACTAGAGTAGTTACTTCTGTCATAAGTCCACTTCCTTCTCCAGTTGTGTGCCACCATCTAATAGAATCAATTTCTACTACCGATGAAGTAAGTGTTGCAGTTGCAGTTTCTCCGAAGCATACAGTTTCTGGGTCAACCGATATCTCAATAACTGGTTTACGCGTTAGGGTTAAGTGTAAATAAACAGTGCTATCGCAACCATTTTCTGTAGTTAATACATGAGAAGCTTCGAAAATCTGCACATCTTCTCCCTCTGGGTTAAATGTATATTCTTTATTATCAATATCCCATGTGTAAATATTTGATTCATTTAAATCTATACACTCTGCTATTGTATCAGTATCATTTTCAGGGTTGTTATAAGTTGGATATACGTTAAAGGTAATTGTATCACCCACAACGCCACACTCATTGGTAGCTACTCTAGCAAACTCATAGCTTCCAGTTACTAACGAAACTTCTGCAGGCCATGTGTATTCTACACCTGTATTGGTAGCTGGGCATGCTACAAACTCACCTTCCCCTACGCTGTAATACCATGCGTAAGTAATTTCGTTAACACCACCTGTAGCTTCTGTACCTGTAATTATTAGTTCTTCATTGTCGCAAAGTTGCTCTGGTCCAGTAATTACACCTGAGTTTAATGCAGGATACTCTGCAATTGCTTGATCTCGTTTAGTAGTACAATTATCGTGATATGTTACTATATAGTAATTGCCAGCTACTAACGCGTCAATGGTCAATGTATTGGCAATAAACTCGTCATCTGCGTTATACCATTTTACGCTATCGGCTTCTGGGGTAACTACTACAGTTATAGAACCATCATTCGCACCTTCACAAACTGTTAGTTTTGAACTTGTTAATGCAACAGTTATATCTGGAGTAATGATTAAATTTTCTACTTCAATATCAAGGATTTCTGAGGTACAGGTAATTGTTTCTTCTGAACCGATTTTGCTTGCTACTATTATTGCTTCTACTTTATAAGTACCATGCACTAAACCAGCAAAGGTACCTTGTTGCAATACTGCTCCTTCAACAGGTTCATAAGTTCCCCCTGATGATAATTTAAATAATTTGTAAGTAATATCTGTTCTTCCTGTTCTTAATTGTATAGAACCGTTAGGGTTTACACAATCACTGTTTCCAGTAATAGCTGTAATTTCAAAAGTTGGGTTTCCTTGTACATTAAGATTGGTATCTATTGTTAGTTCACATCCGTTGGCATCTACTACTGTTAAAGCTACTGTAAATGGAGATAACAATGTTTGTGCAGTTGTGTATGAAACCTCTGTTCCCACAGTATATTCTCCTTGTTTCCATGTGTATGTATATGGAGTTGCGCCACCTTCTACAGAAGCTGTAAGGATATAATCTCCTTCTACGCATGGTCCTTCAGTATTAGCCGAAATTGTAGTTACTAAACTATCTTTAATTGTAATGTTTTGAGTTACTTGCGTTGCATTACCACATTTATCGGTAATAGTGTAAATTCTGGTATAATTAATTTCACAACCTGTATTTATTGCGCCATCGCTCTGAACTACAGAAAGTTCTAATTCTTCATTGGCTGTACAATTGTCTGAAATTACAATGTTAAGATCACTTTCAAGAGCGGCAACAGTGGTAGCTGCTAAATAAGTATCAATCATATTGAAAGAGCCTCTAATTAGTGTATCAACTGTTGTAAGAGAGGCTGTTGGAGCTACATCATCTTTAGCCGTGAAAGAAATTGTAGCAACCTCTGAATCTACTGTATAGTTAACACCATTAAGAACATAGGTAACACTTACTTTATTAGTTACAGTATATAAAGAGTCGCAATCTTCTGTTACATCAACTGTAGCTTGCGAGCCATCTGTTAACAACATGGTTGCACCTGACCAAGTATACATTTTTGTATATTCAGTTCCTCTAAGTGAGGCAGGGTTAACATTTACTTCAGCTATTTGATCAATACTTGGACAAACATCAGCTAATTCGTCAAGTGTAATTTCAGGAATAGGATATAAATAGATAGTAACAGGAACTCTTGGTGATTCACAATCGTGAGCCAAAACAGCTTTCGATACATAATATATAGTGTCGCTAGTAATCTCAACACTAGAAGTAGCCATTTGTTCTTCTGTTGCCATTGTAGTATAGAATCTATATTCGAATCCCTCTTCAATAGCAGGTAATAGGTTTTCTACATCTATAGGTGCACTTGTTCCGAAATAGATAGTTTCTACTGCATCTGGAGCACCTGGTACATGGTGTACTGCTAAGGTTAAATCATAAACTGTGTCAAAAATATTGTGTCCATTGCAAAATGCGTAATGTGAAGGGATAGTATCTCTATAGTAGAAAGGAGAATTTTCAGGAGTTAAAGTAGTTCCTATTGCATTATTTATAGCACTAGTTAGATCGTATGGGTTAAGGTTTTCATCTTTTCCTATTTCAAACGTTTCACCAAAACAGATAGCATCTTCTTCATTAATAATTACTAAGTTCTGGAAGTATCTAAAGAACACGGTTTCTGGGTTAATAGATTGGTGTCCACCAACTGATAAACGGTTATCTCTATCGTAATAGATTTCATAATCTCTACAAAGTAGGGGAGCAGGCATACAATCTCTTTCTTGTAATTCTAATTTTACGCGATAATCAGCTAAATCAGCAAACGGAAGGGTACCCCAAGTAAATCCAAAGCGAAGGCGCGATTTGCCATCTATTTGGTATTGTGGTTGTACTGAACTTTTCAAGAAGTGTCCTCTGAAATAGTCAAAAGTGTTATCTCCATCAAATGCGAAGTACTCTGGATGAGGATATATGAAAGATCCGTCAGTTGCTATATCAGTTTCAAGGTGATACCAGCTTGAAGTATCGTTAGCTGGCACATTAGTTTGCACGAAGAAGTCGTACAAAAGGTCAGAAGTTACAATTGTCCATTCTCCACCTTCAAGTTTTCTTTCTACAGAAACTTTAAGGTTGTACTTCCCGTCGTGTAGAATGCCATCGCCATCCATATAAACAGAGTAGGTATGAGTTTCACCTGCCGCAGGTTTCTCAAACACGTACTTCATAAGTTCACTAGAGGGCTGGTCGTTTTCGATCCAGATGCAATAATCGCCCGTATTTTGAGCAATTATTACGGAATTAAGCATCGCGAAGAGGCTTAAAACGCAAATTAATAAAAGTCTTTTCATAATAAAAATTTATTTGTTATAGTTTGAATTTCAAAACATTATAGTAAGAAAAACATTCAGAAGACTTCATTTCTACTGAACCTAATTCTCACAATAAATACAAGTGCGAAGATATACTTTTTTTATGTAATGATAGTGTTAGCTGGCAAAAAAAAGCTCAAAAAAATATTTTTTACCAATAATTAGCTGGCAATCATTCTTTTACAAAACTTAATATGATGGATACCACCTCATCCATTTTTTTATTCATTTTGATTAGATGAATGGATCAAATTTGAGATTCTGCCACCTCTTTTTCAATCAATTTTTAATATAATAGGATTACCAGCCTCTGTTCTACTCATCATAAAACGATCCATTTCATTTCACAGTTTTGATAATGGTATGAGGGTACTTTTTTTAAGGATAGGTCGCGATTGGAGGTTAGAATCTTACGTACTTTTAATAGATCGTGCCATTACGGCAGCCAATGCTGGGATGAAACGTTTTATGTAGACCATTACAAGTTCTTTTCCCCCTATTAGCACCTCCCTTTTTCTATTGGCTATAGCACGTGCAATTTGTCGTCCTGCTTTTTCTGCGGTAATACCCCCTGCTTGTCCTGCATCCATTTTGCCGTGCGGCGTCCCATCTTTTTGCAAGGCATGTTTCGAAATATTGGTCTGTACTCTACCAGGGCATACAATAGTAACCGCAATATTTTGTTTATGGTATTCTGCTTGTATGGTTTCAAAAAAACCATAGAGTGCATGTTTTGCCGAACAATAGGCGCAACGCATTGGGAAGCCGAACTTCCCCGCAATAGAGGTGGTTACTGCTAATTGCCCACCCCCGCGCTCCAACATTTTAGGAAGAATAGCTTTAGTAAGTATTACTGGGGCATAGTAATCTATATCCATCACTTTCCGGATGGTCTTCATTTCTGTTTCCGCTGTTAATCCCCGTTGACTAATACCTGCGTTATTATATAATATGTCGATACCTTGCCATTTTGCCCAAGCTTTTTCCGCAAGCTCATCTAATAATTCTAATTGTGAAAGGTCGCAGGGTAGCGCCACGGCGCCGTTTGCCCCTAATTGAAGTGATTTTTCTACGGTTTGGATCAAGAACTTATCGTCGAAAGCTGTTAATATAAGTCGCGCTCCTTGCTTTGCCATCGCAAATGCGGTGGCTTGTCCAATACCTGAAGAGGCACCTGTAATCCATACTATTTTATTATTTAACGAATTCGACATAATTATGGGATATTAATAAATTTATGTGACTGCAGCGACATGCGCCATTTTGGATTTTCTAAGATATAATTCACCACCTTTTCGCACACTTCGTCCATTACGCTCCATTCGGGCTGTAGAAGAAGGCGGCACTTTTTGGGAACTTTCAATGCGTTTTCCTCTGCCCATAGCAGATCTTCAGGTTCGCATATTACCACTTTTAGCTCGTCGGCTTGTTCAAGCACCTCTAACATTGGGGGATGATTTCTTTTTGGAGAAACACAAATCCAGTCCCAGCTTCCCGATAATTTTTCAGACCCTGAAGTTTCTAAATAGGTGGCTACATTGTTTGCTTTTAACTTTTCGCAAAAGAGGTCTAAATTGTACAACAAAGGCTCGCCACCCGTTACAACCACCGCCTTCGATGGGTTGGTACTTATTCTCTCCACAATATCATCTAACAATGTTACTTGGTGCTTAGTTCCGTCCCACGATTCTTTTACATCGCAAAAATGGCACCCTACATTACAGCCCCCTATCCGGAGAAAGTAAGCCGCTTTTCCTGTTTGTACCCCTTCGCCTTGCAAGGAATAGAACTCTTCCACTATTGGAAGCTCTATTGTTGAATCAATGTGCAATGATGATTTGATCATATTATCGTCAAAAATTAGCTGGCAAAAATACTCTTTATTTTGTGAATTCCGTCGCTTCCTCTATAAAAATTCCCATTTGGTCTATTTTATTTTTTATGTATTCCCTCTCATGCTACTTTTGCCACCGATTTGTAAAAGTTGAAAGCAGCAAGAAATCAGAAATTAGAAACGATAATTATAGAAACAAAAAAACAGTAATGAAAACTACGTCAATTATTAATAAGGGGGGGGTGAATGCTGAATGGTCAGCACCCATTATGGAGGAAAGTGAGCTTCAGGATCAAAATCAGTCATCCAAAAATGGTCGTCAAAAAGCATCCCTGATAAGTTTGAAAGTTATACATATTTTATTTGTGATATTCGCAATGACATTGCAGGTTCAGGCACAAAGCAACAACGACACTATTAGTATGACACTAGAGGAGTGCTTAGGCTATGCTAAAGAGCATAGCATTACATTAAAGCAGGCATCGTTAATTATAGAGAACCGCGCTACAGAAGAGCAAAGAGCTATAGGAAATTTTATGCCCAACATTTCGGCGGCCGTAGGACAAGACCTTCGCCTTACCCCCCTAACCACCGTTGGCGACATTACTACCTATAGTGGTTCGTATGGCATCGACCTTTCGTTACCTCTTATTACGGGCGGCCAGAATAAGGCAACACTACAACAAAGTAGAATTGAAAGCGATATTGCCAAATTATCGTTCCTAGAACAAGAGAACTTTATAGAGGTTTCAATAACTGAAACTTTTGTACAAATATTATATGCTATGGAGCAAATAGAGGTGGCTGAAAACACGTTGCTTCTCAACGAAAAGAGTGTAGCACGCGGAGAAGCCTATTTAGAAGTAGGGCGTATTAACCAGTCCGATTTTGCTCAATTAGAGAGTGCTCACGCCGACAGTGAATACAATTTAATAGTAGCTAAAAGTACATTAAGCAATCTCAACGTACAGATGAAGCATCTATTAGAGATTTCACAAGATATACAACTTGCCATTACTCCACCTATTTTAGGCACCGATTTTGAGGGTATCACATTATCGACAGTATCGGAAGTATACGATGCTGCGTTGAGGATGCGACCCGAGATTGCCATTTCTACTTTATCGATTGCGTCTGCCGAACTTGATGAAAAAATGGCCAAGTCGGGATATTATCCTTCATTATCACTCACTGCAGGGACTGGAATAAACCATGGAAGTAGCAGTAGCTTTACCTTTAGCGACCAAATGCGTAATAACTTTAACACCTCCTTCGGGCTTAAACTATCGGTTCCTATTTTTAGTGCTTACCGAAATAAGACCAATGTAGAATTGGCGCGCAATGCCATTACATCGGCTACATTAACCCTCACCGACAACCAAAAAGCACTCTATCAAACCATTGAAACGCTTCACAACAATGCCACCAATGCCAAGGCCAAGTTCATGGTATCGGACCATAAATTAGAAGCTGTGAAAAAGAGTTTGCAGCTCACTACCGAGCAATACAATTTAGGAATGAAAAACATTATTGAACTACTTACCGAGCAAGACAATTATCTAGAAGCCTCGCAAGAATATTTAACCAATAAATATCAATTTATTCTTAACAACGCCCTCCTCGAATATTACAAAACCGATGAAATTAAGTTATAATTTCGCCATCATTTTAACAAAAAAAACATTTATAACATCATTAGCCATAACCTTAAAGTCAAAGCCATCAAATATGAAAAAGAAAATTGCCATTATCCTAACAGTATTAATCATTGTAGCCATTTCTGCCTACTTTTTAATACCAAAAAACAGTAATAATGAAGCTGTTGAATATGAAACCTCAACCGTTTCTTCTCAACGACTTACCCAAAGCATTACAGCCACTGGAACAGTAGAGCCCGTAACCCAAGTAGAAGTAGGAACACAGGTTTCGGGGATATTAACCTCTTTATATGTAGATTATAACAGTGTTGTTAAGAAAGGGGAGATTATAGCTGAGCTCGACAAAAGCACTTTAATTCTCGATTTAAACAACAAAAAAAACAATGTTTTGGTTTCAAAAAGCAAATTCGATTATGAGTTGGCGAACTATACTCGCGTTAAAACACTCTATGAAAAAAAATTAATTGCAGATAGTGAATACGAGCAAGCGCTATACAACTACGAAACTTCGAAAAACAACTATGAAATATCTAAGAACGACCTTCAGCGTTCGGAAACTAACCTCGGCTATGCCACTATCTATTCTCCTATTGATGGGGTGGTATTATCGCGAAGTGTTGAGGAGGGTCAAACAGTAGCCTCTAGCTTTAACACCCCTACCCTATTTACTATTGCTGCCGACCTTAAAGATATGCGCGTAATAGCCAACATAGACGAAGCAGATATAGGAAATGTAAAGGAGGGGCAAAAAGCCAAGTTTTCTGTTGATGCTTTCCCTGACCTAGAATTTGAAGGGGAAGTAACTCAAATTCGGCAAGAGGCGATTATAGAAAGTAATGTGGTAACATACGAAGTGGTTATTTCGGCAGCTAATCCCGATTTGAAGCTGAAGCCAGGATTAACAGCCACCATTGAGGTTTATACTTTAGACACATTGTGTAGCACTACCATTCCTGTTGCAGCACTATCTTTTACCCCAGCACAAACAGAAGCTGTAGGGGGTCAGATGGAACGCGGGGAAAGAATGGAAAGAATGAGAAAAGAGGGGAACCTTAATCCTGAAGAGAGAAGAAAAGTCGAAGGAGAAAGAGGGGGTGAAACGGGACCAAGACAGGGTCAGGGTCCAAAAAGCGAAAAAAGAAATGGGGGACAAATGGTTTGGATTAAAAACAACAACCAAATAGAACCACGCAGGGTAAAAGTGGGAGTAAACAATGGCATTTTGGCTGAAGTTTCAGGATTGCAAAAAGGCGACGAAGTGATAATAGGAATTACTAATACATCGGCTCCTAAAAAGGAGGGTGCCAATACAGAAAATAACCCATTTATGCCACAACGCCCAGGTGGAAGAAGGTAAAAAGAAAAATACTAACAAGATGAAAGAAAAAGTAATTGAAATAAAAGGGGTCTCTCGTCATTTTCAGATAGGAGAAGAGACTGTTAAAGCGCTTCGCAACATTTCGTTTTCTATAGAAGAGGGTGAATTTGTAACCATAATGGGTACTTCGGGAAGTGGTAAGAGTACTTTACTAAATATATTGGGTTGCTTAGACATGCCCACCTCTGGGGAATTTTACCTTGATGGCATTTCGGTAGCTGGCATGACAAAGAACCAACGTGCCACGCTTCGTAATCATAAAATTGGCTTTATTTTCCAAAACTACAATTTACT
>CAYJOY010000011.1:17117-20593 GCA_964371885.1 uncultured Lentimicrobiaceae bacterium
CACCGCTATTGCCAATGTGGAGTTGCCCCTCCTTTACACCAAAGGGGTGAGTACCAAGCAACGTAAAGAGCGTGCCATGAGTGCCCTTACTGCGGTGGGTTTAGCCGACAGAATGCAACATAAAAGCAACCAAATGAGTGGTGGGCAGATGCAGCGTGTGGCTATTGCACGTGCACTAGTAAACCAGCCCGCCGTTATATTGGCCGATGAAGCCACTGGAAATCTCGACACACGAACTTCGTTCGAGATACTTATCCTATTGCAACAACTCCATGCCGAAGGGAAAACCATTATATTTGTAACCCATAACCCCGAAATGGCCTCCTTCTCTTCGCGTACCATTATGCTTCGCGATGGCATGATACAAAGCGACACCTACAATGCTAATGTGAGCAGCGCTGCCAAAGCACTTGCTGCCCTGCCAAAAATCAACACCGATTACTAATAACTGAAAAATATGAATATCACAAATCTCATCACCATTGCCATAGTAGCTTTGGGAAACAATAAAATGAGAGCCTTTCTCACCATGCTGGGAATTATTATTGGTGTGGCATCGGTTATAACCATGCTTGCCATTGGGCAAGGTTCAAAAGCAAGTATTAATGCAAGTATTTCTGAAATGGGCTCGAACATGATTATGATTAGACCTGGGGCCGATGTAAGAGGTGGGGTTACCCGCAATGCTTCCGACGCCGAGAAATTGAAAATGGGTGATTACGAATCGCTATTAGAAGAAACAGACTTACTGGCCAATGTAAGCCCCGTGGTATCCTCATCGGGACAATATATCTATGGAGCCAACAACTACCCCGCTTCTATTACTGGGGTTTCGCAAGGTTATCTCGAAATACGTCAATTAAAAATGGCCAGCGGAGCCATGTTCTCCGACGCCGATATTAGAACCTCTGCCAAAGTGTGTGTAATTGGGCAAACTATTGCCGAAAATCTATTCCCCGAAGGTGAAGATCCTATAGGTAAGATTATTCGCTTTAAAAAAATTCCATTCAGAGTAGTGGGCGTTTTGCAAGAAAAAGGGTACAACACCATGGGGATGGACCAAGATGAAATTGTGTTAGCTCCCTACACCTCTATCATGAAAAGGGTACTAGCTATTAGCCACCTTAGTCAGATTTATGCCAGCGCCATCGATGAAGAACTTTCAGAAGCGGCTATTGAGAGAATAACTTCTGTACTTCGCGCCAATCATAAATTATCGGCAAACGAAAGCGACGATTTTCATATCCATTCACAAGAAGAATTAGCCTCAATGATGAACTCTACAAGCAGTCTTATGACCACGTTGCTGGCATGTATTGCCTCTATTTCATTAATAGTGGGGGGAATCGGAATTATGAACATCATGTATGTATCTGTTACCGAGCGAACTAAAGAGATAGGACTTAGAATGTCGGTAGGTGGAAAAGGAAAAGATATATTAGCACAATTCTTAATAGAGGCCGTCGTTATTTCTGTTGTAGGTGGTATTATTGGGGTAATAATAGGTTGTGGCACTGCGCTGCTAGTGCAAAACATTGCGGGATGGCCTGTTTTAATTGAGAGTTGGACTATATTCCTCTCTTTTGCAGTATGTACCATTACTGGTGTTTTCTTTGGGTGGTATCCTGCCAAAAAAGCAGCGGCCCTTAACCCAATAGATGCCATTAGATATGAATAGTTTATGATATACATTATGCAACTTTTAAATAGTAAAAACAAAATGATAGCCCTCCAACTCTTCGGTTGGCTACTAGTACTCACCACCACACTACTCCTAACGATTAATCCCGATATGAGAAGATTCGACCTAGCCATGTTTGTGGTGCGTATAGTTCCTCTACTACTTATATACATTATTAACTACGTCGTCATCATCCCTAAGCTATTATTCAAAAACAAAACGCTACTTTATTTTATGGCCAACGCCCTTCTTATAGCCTCACTGCTATTTGCTTTTTACTGTCTGAAAGAGGGGGCGCTAGTAGAAAATTTAAGACCTGAAGGAAAAAATAGCCGCCCTCCACATCGACAATATATGTTTCTCGCATACGAGACTATTAACTATATTTTAATGATTGGACTGGTTACCGCTATACAACTCAGTTCGCGATTGCGAAAAAGTGAGGTGGCACTCGAAGAAGCAGAAAATGCGCGGATAAAAGCGGAGTTAATGAATTTAAAAAGTCAGATTAACCCCCATTTTTTACTAAACACCCTTAATAATATTTACGCTCTTACTGCCATCGACGTTGAACGTGCGCAAAAAACCATTCATGAGTTAAGCCGACTCCTTGAGTATGTACTTTACGATAATTCAAACGAGAAAGTTTCACTCTTAAAAGAGGTCGAGTTTTTAAAAAACTACATCGAACTTATGCGCATTCGGCTCAACACCAACGTAAAGGTATCGGTTCAGTTTAACATCACCCCGCAATCATCTACACAAATAGCCCCACTTATCTTTATTTCGCTCATAGAAAACGCTTTTAAACACGGGGTGGGAACCCATTGCGATAGCTTTATAGAGATTATTTTTAAAGATATAAAAGAGACGAATGAGGTAGTTTTATCCATTAAAAACAGCAACCATGCGAAAACAGAGAGCGACAAAAGTGGAAATGGGATAGGACTAGCTCAAGTAAAGAAACGTTTAGAGCTGCAATATCCCAATGCCTATCAATGGATTATTGAAGAAAATAAAGAGTATTATAGCAGCATTTTAACCATCAAGTTAGAAGAGTAAAAACGACACAATCATATAAATCATGAAAATTAAAAGTATTATTATAGAAGATGAACCATTAGCAGCAGCGCTTATGGAGAGCTACATTGCTAAAACCCCATATCTTAACCACATTGCTACCTTTTCGAGTGCAATAGAAGCTATTCATAGCCATTGTTTGAAAGAGGCAGAATTAATATTTTTAGATATACAGATGCCCACTTTAAATGGATTAGAATTTAGCAAGATGATAGATGCTCAAACGCGAATTATCTTTACTACTGCGTTTAACCAATATGCAATTGATGGGTATAGAGTGAATGCCCTCGACTATTTAGTAAAACCTATCTCATACAGCAATTTTCTGTTGGCAACACAAAAAGCATACGATTGGTTTGAACTCAGTGCGCGCGCAGAAAAGAACGAACACGAAACGCGAAAGGAAGATACACCGCCAATAGATGCCATATATGTAAAATCTGACTACAAAGTGATTCGTGTAGAGCTCAAGAAACTACGATATGTAGAGGGGTTGAAAGATTATGTAAAATTCCATATTGAAGGAGAAGCAAAACCTTTAATTTCGCTCATGAACCTTAAAAAGGCTGAAGAGCTACTTCCGAAAGAAGCGTTTATTAGGGTGCATCGTTCGTTTATTGTTCGCAAAGAGAAAATACAAATAATAGAACGAGGACAAATTGTTTTCGATAAAGAATATATTCCTATTGGAGATACTTATAAGGAGGCTGTTCAA
>CAYJOY010000012.1:0-3757 GCA_964371885.1 uncultured Lentimicrobiaceae bacterium
GTAAAATTACCATTAAGGTGAAAGGTGTTTAAGAGCAAGTCGTGATTTTTGAAATTATGCTCTGTTGTATCGAATGCTACTAATGTTCCCTCTTTCATGAGTAACGTTTGCGCGGTGTATTGCTTTGCAAACGAAAAATCGTGGAGGATCATGACGATTGTTCTGTTTTGATTTTTGTTAAGATTTGTTAAAATATCCATAATTTCGTACTTATGTACGATGTCTAGGTTCGACAAAGGCTCATCTAACAAAATAATGGGTGTTTGTTGCGCAATGGCACGCGCAATGAGGGTACGTTGTAGTTCGCCGCCGCTTAGTTGATTGGTGTATCTATTTTTTAAATGGCTGATATTGGTTTGATGTAACGCCTCCATTACCACCGCTATATCTTCTTTTGAGCCATAATTCCATCTATTTTGGTAGGGATTTCTCCCCATCATTACCATTTCGAAAACGGTAAAATGAAAGGGAGAGTGGAGTTGTTGGGGCACTATGGCCATTTTTTTTGCTAATGCTTCGTAGGAGAGATGTTTCAAAAGTTTTGCATCTACTGTTATTTCTCCAGCATTGGGCATTATTTGTTTACATAGCAGTTTAAACAGGGTCGATTTTCCCGAGCCATTAGGTCCAAGCACAGCACAAAAAGCCCCTTTTTCCAGAGAGAAGGAGAGATTTTCTATTTTAAAATCGGAGTGATAAGAGAAGGCTACATCTTGTACAGTTAACATGATGTAGGTCCATTTATAAGGTCTTGTATTACTGCCGCTGCAATATGGCATCCGAAGATAGCCGGCATGTAGGATATGGTTCCTACCGTCGACATTTTATTAATTTCGGGATTGCTATCTATTATTACTGCGCTATCTGGCACTATTTCGGGCGAGAAAACTGCTTTAAAGCCACTTTTCACCCCGAGGCGATGGAGTCTTTTTCGGAGGGCATGAGCCAATCGGCATTGGTATGTTTTTTTTATATCGACTACCTTTACCATTTCTGGGTTCATTTTCCCACCTGCTCCCATGGCCGATATTACTTTCAAATTCCGCTGCAATGCAAAGTGTATTAAGAACACCTTAGGGGCCAACGAATCGATGGCATCTATTACATAATCGTAATGAGCCGCATTGAGCAGCGCGGCTGTCCCTTCGTCGCGGACAAACTCCTGACGAACATGCAATTTTATTTGTGGGTTTATTTGAAGTAGACGTTCCGCCATTACCTCTGCCTTAGGGCGATTATATGTGGTGGTGAGCGCCAACAGCTGTCTATTTCTGTTGGTTGGCTCCACCACATCGGCATCTACTATGGTCATTTCTCCTACTCCAGCGCGGCACAACTGCTCTGCAGCATACGCCCCTACGCCGCCCAAACCTACTATTAGCAAGTGCTTACGACGCAGATTTTCGAGGCACTCCTCACCCAACAACAACGCTGTTCGCTGCTGCCAAGCATGGTCAGAGATAGGTAAATCCATTTTTATAATTGATTATAACAACGAGTCTATTTTTGCTGTTAACTCATTCTTTTTAATCATTCCTACATGTACATCTTTCACTTCGCCCCCTTTTAAAAAGACTAACATTGGGATGTTTCTCACGCCAAATTTCATGGCTATTTCATTATTTGCATCGGTGTCGCATTTTCCAACAATAGCTTTGCCTTCGTATTCAGAAGCTACTTCTTCTATGGTTGGGGTTAACGCATTACAAGGGCCGCACCATTGTGCCCAAAAATCAATTACTACTAGTTTTTCTCTGTTTACTACTTCTTCAAAATTGGTTGTGTTAATTTCTAATGCCATATTATTCTTTTAATTTATTATAAATAAAATACCTATAAGCGTTCCTAGCACGCTTCTTCCTTTTTTTATATTGGGCGGCAAATATATAACAAAAAAAAATACTATATTCGCCAAAAATAAAAAATCTATGATAAATTATATAGACCCTCAATTTTTAAAATCGCATCTTTCTGAAAAGCAAAACTATACCGTCATTACACATTACAATCCGGATGGCGACGCGTTAGGTTCTTCACTAGCATTATACGATTTTTTTACTCGATTAGGAAAAAATGTAACCTGCATTGCCCCCAATAATTTCCCTGCTTACTTAGAGTGGTTACCTAATTGCGACCAACTCGTTAATGCAAAAAAGGAGCACCACCGAGTGGTTGAGATTTTGCAAAACAGCGAGGTGCTTTTTGTGGTAGACATGAATGCTGCCCACCGCTCGGGCAAAGATTTAGAGCAGGCTATTATCGATTCGCCCGCGTATAAGATATTGATAGATCACCACATTAATCCAACTTTGGAGTGCGACTTTAAATATTCTACTACCGAAACCACCTCAACTTGTGAGCTTGTGTTCCGCTTTCTATCGGAGGTGTTAGAGTTGGAGCATAAAATCTCGCTACAAGCTGCCCAATGTATATACACTGGTATTATTACCGATACAGGGTCGCTGAGCTATAGCTGTAATAGGGTGATTACATATCAAATCTTGGAAAAACTGATTGGTCTAGGGGTAGATGGAGAGCTTATTCACCAGAACGTATACGACAACTATTCGGAGAGCCGGCTTCGTATATTATCTACTTGCTTGGGCAATATGAAAGTAATTCGCGACCGTGCCACTTCGTACATGTTTATTTCTAAAAAAGAGATGAAAGATAATAACTTTAAGGACGGCGACACCGAAGGCTTTGTTAATTATGGGTTATCGTTGAGCGTGGTTAAATTTACCGCTTTCTTTATTGAACGCCCTGGCAGGATTAGAATCTCATTCCGCTCTAAAGGCGACTTTGACGTGAACATATTCGCAAGCACCTATTTTCAGGGCGGCGGACACAAAAATGCCTCTGCTACCTATCATTACGACACGCTTGAAAATACCATCAAATACTTTGAAGAGGTGGTGGCTACACATCCAGAGTTGGGGTAATTGCAAAACATACTACGCTTTTAGGGGACTTCTAAAATTGCTTTGCCCAGATTTGAGATGAGATATTGAGTAGATTTTTCTCATTTTTTGAAGAGCATAGCGTGCTATGTGATGATAAAAATGGGGAAAAGATGCCAATATATCGCGCAAAGATGGGTAAAACAGAGATTTTTTGTCCATATTAATTATTGTTATAAAATCGATGGGGAATTATTAGATGTCCCCTTTACTACTTTTAGACGGCAAAGAGACTAGTTTAACCACATACTCGGTCATATTCTACATTTAGATAACAGTGTAACATTACAATTTTTACACCATAATGTACATTTTAAAGCCAAAAAATTGCAGGTGCTTATAAAGAAAATAAATTTTATAAAAAAATGATATGCAATACTTTGCATATTAAAAAAAAGTGTAATTTTGCCGTCAAGAATTAAAACATCACTCACCTTAAACTCATAGATTATGAAGCATGAAAAACACATCTTATTTGACTGGGCCATTAAAGGATTGCTCCGCGACAAAGCCAATTTTGTTATCCTAGAGGGGCTCTTAACAACACTCCTTAATGAACCTATTATCATTACAGAACTTCTTGAAAGTGAAAGCAATAGAAAAGAAGAGGCGGATAAACAGAACCGCTTAGATTTACTGGCTAAAAACGCTAAAAATGAACTCATTATTATAGAGGTGCAGTTAAAAGGTTCTGTAGAATATCTGAAAAGAATGCTTTTTGCTACTTCTAAATTAGTAACAGAGTATTTGAAAAAAGGGGAAAAATATTCAAAGATCAGAAAAATTTACAGCATAAA
>CAYJOY010000012.1:3767-19880 GCA_964371885.1 uncultured Lentimicrobiaceae bacterium
TTTGGTCTACTTCTCGATGGGGAAAGGGGAAGACATTATTTATCATGGAAAAACGGAATTTAGGGGAATATACAAAAACGATCTTCTCGATCTTTCTCGCTATCAGAAGAATCAATTGGAGGTAGATGCAGCTCACGAGTTGTTTCCTGAGTACTATATTCTTAGGGTAAAAGATTTCAACAAAGAAGCCTCTACACCATTAGAAGAATGGATGCACTATTTAAAGAGCGGCGAGTTGCCCGAAAAAACAAATACCCCAGGCTTATCAGAAATAAGAGAGCGTTTTAACTGTAACATTTTCAACAACAAAGAGTACGACGCTTATCTTGAACAAATGCTTGAAAAAAGATACCAAGATGATGCCGCTACGTGGGAGATGGAAGAGGCCATAGGAAATGCCATGTTAGATGGAATCGACATAGGAATGGCGAAGGGAATGGAGAAGGGGATGGAGAAAGAGAGAAAAGAGAGTGCTCGCCGCATGTTAAAGGAAAACCTCCCCGTAAATATGGTGGCTAAGTTTACAGCCCTAACCCATGCCGAAGTGGAAGAAATGCTGAATGAACTGGAATAGATAGCTTACAAGACTTCGCACTGAAGCAACTCCTATCCAAATCAAAGCCTACCCGCAGAAACGCACCCCGCTCTCGTGTGCACTCTCAATCTTTCAACGCCTCGCCCAACATGGGCAGTTCGTATTGTTTGCAGAAACTACCATTATGATACGAATAAACCATAATGTAAGGAAAGAAAGATTCGTTGTTATAACTTTTTGAAAATAGGGGTGCTGTAAATTTATAGATCGCCTTTTTCTTGTCGGTTTTCACCAACGAGTTAGCAATAAAATCATAAATTTTGTCTGTATCTTTACTGCAATATGCATAAAAGAAATGTTGATTATGAGCGATCACAAAATTGCGCGATGGAAATTTATAGATGGGGTTACGATCGGAGTGGAGCGTATCGCAAAGCGAGCTCCCCGAAGACAATTCTATCTCATCTTCGTCTATATCACAACGAAACAACTGAGTAGTATCTGCATATACATACAACTGTTGGCGCTCGAGAAACTGATCTAAGAGTGCACCAAACAACGTATCCTTCACTGTGTACACATCTAAATCGCATGAGTACGAACTTTTTGTAATTTCCATATAGAGACGTGTACCACCCTCGTCGCCTTGCACAAAGTAAGGGGTTCCCTCTTTGTCAATATGGATATTCGGAGCATCGCCTTTTCTCATTGCCTGCAACGCGGGAGGTTGTTCGTACTGCTTCCACTCCCCTATTGGGTGGGTATAAAATGGGCAGTTCAGGTTCAAATACATCCACCCTTCTCTCTTTTTATCGCCATTATTGTAATATTCAGTATAGTAGCATTGGTGCTCATCCATATTAAACTGGCTGTAGCTTGCTTTTATATGCCCAAATTTTGAAAAATGATACCATGTATCAGCAGGCACACCATTACAAAATGTTCCGAAAATCCAAAGTTGCCCCGTATTTCTATACAGTTTAACCACGCGCATCGTATTGCCGTTACTGCGTTGGTCTGAGACCATCAAGTCATCACCTTGGCCACCATACGGCTTATCTTGGTTTATTTCCTTTATCAGACAACCCTTATTATCGTAATATTTCCAGATTCCGACTGGCATATAATCATTATTTTCATAACCATAAATCACTTCTCCCTCCCCCTTTATCATTCCACTTGCACAATACTCCGAAAGCCATCCTTTATACAAACGGGAACCATCCCAACTATTTACTAATTCTGCTGTATCATTTGCACTCGTGTACGCTATTTTTACATTTGCATTTCCAAAAGCGTAATAATTACCGACCCAAGCCCCATCTTTATAGGCATCTACACATAAGAGTTCACCATTTATATAATGCCTAGTCAAACCATTAAGCTTACCATTTTTGTAATAAACTTCGCTAACATTACGATCACCCTCTCTCCAAAAGCCTTCTTTTTCTCCATTAGCATTGTACTGATTAATAGTTGCTACTGCATTTTTGATATGCTCTTCGAAAGGAACGCTGGCAACTACCTCTTTTTCTCCGTTGAGATTAGAGTTTGAGGTGCAATTCATTAGCAGTACAAGCAGTGTTAACATGTAGATTTTCGGAAATGGGATGGACATTTTGGCGGGGTTTATAAGGTTGATATAAACGGCAAAAATACAAAAATAAATGTAATCAAAACCTCTTTTTCTGTTACTTTACTCATACATTTCTCAGTTACTTACTCGCTGTTTTACCGTTGCAATAAGAGATGCAAATACCAATATTTTATACCATATAATCCCTTCGAAATAAAATTATCGAACATCACATTTTTTTCATTAATTTCGCCAAAAATTTTAAAACACCATATCAATAATGAAAAAGAACGATTTTTTACTCATAACTATTTTAACATTAATAGCTTTAGCCTTTGTCTTTATTCCTCAGTTGGGCGAATTTTACAACACTTCTAATGCAAATTCCCCTCTAATTATGGCATTTGTTAAATTTGCCATTCTGGCTACCTTTGGCGAGGTGCTAGGCTTGCGCATTAAAACGGGAAATTACACAGCTCCTAACTTTGGCATGATGCCTCGCATGGTGCTATGGGGCCTTTTCGGCGTTTGGATTGCCGTTGCTATGGGGGTATTTCGTTCGGGGGTTCCATTGTATTTGAGCAAGTTTGAGGCAATGAGTTCTATTGCAGATGCTATGAACGGCGTACAATTTACGGGAATGAAACTGTTAGGTGCATTTGGTGTGAGTGTAATGATGAACACTTGTTTTGCCCCTGTTTTTATGACCCTGCACAAAATTACCGACACACATATAGCCAACTGTGGCGGCTCTTTAAAAGCTTTAATAACGCCCATCCCTCTATCACAAATTAGCACACAACTCAACTGGAATGTGCAATGGAATTTTGTATTCAAAAAAACGATCCCTTTCTTCTGGATTCCTGCTCACACCATTACTTTTATTTTGCCTGTACAATACCAAGTATTATTTGCAGCTTTGTTAGGCGTTGCGCTCGGGCTAATTCTCTCTATTGCAGCACTAAAATCGAAATAACCACTCCCCTTAAACATGATTTATCCTAAAGAATTTGAAGAAAAAATCGGCTTCGATGTTATAAGAAATCTTCTTAAAAACCTAGCCGTAAGCACTATAGGAAAAGAGTGGGTAGAAAATCTTAATTTTGCTAACGAATATGAAGCCATCATTTCGCAGCTCGATGAAACAGACCAGTTTCATCAGTTAACTTTATTCGACACCCCTTTCCCTTTTATAGAATTTAAAGATGTGCGCCCGCTGCTCAAGAGCATTAGGCTAGAGGGGCAGTTCCTCGAAATTGACGAACTAGCTGCTGTGCGCGATGTAATCCGATTAATTATCGATGTTTTTGTCTACTTTAGAATTAAAAACGACGACGAAAAATACCCTGCTCTTTGGGCGTTGTGCCAAGACACAATACTTGAGAAGGAGCTTCTTGCTAACATTAATACTATTATTGACGAGAAAGGGATATTAGTAACTGCCAAGGCTGAAGGGTGGGTAAAAGAGGATGCCGAGATGACCGTGCGTAACGGGAGGCTCTGTATTCCGATGTTAGCACAGTTTAAGCGACGTTTGCAAGGATTTGTGCACGATGAATCGGCAACGGGGCAAACGGTATTTATTGAGCCTACCGAGGTTTTCGATGCTAACAATGGGCTTCGAGATCTACAAAATGCCGAAATAAGAGAAATTATTAGAATTTTAACAGAAATTTCTTCTCAAATACGCGGCGCCGAAAATGCCATTATAGCAGGGCATGAATTACTAGGAAAGATCGATTTTTTACGCGCGAAAGCATTGTTAGCCATAAAGATAGAAGGAAAACGACCACAGGTGCTCAATCAACAAATTATAGACTGGAAAAATGCAGTACATCCCCTACTCTATCTCAACTTCAAAAAAAGCAATAAAACGGTCGAACCTCTCAACATTACACTAACCCCTCAGGAGCGCATATTAATAATATCGGGACCTAATGCTGGAGGAAAATCGGTATGTTTAAAAACGGTGGGCTTACTACAATATATGATGCAATGCGGTTTATTGGTCCCTATTAAAGAGACCTCCGACATGGGTTTTTTCACCTCGTTTTTTGTAGCATTGGGCGATGAGCAATCGATAGACAACGATTTAAGTACCTACAGTTCACATCTTACCAATTTAAAAATGATGTTGGAGCATCTCACCTCAACGTCGCTATTCCTTATCGATGAGTTTGGTTCGGGCACCGAGCCCACCCTGGGAGGCGCTATGGCAGAGGCTATTTTAGAACGGCTCTATGCACAACTATCGTTCGGTATTATTACTACTCACTACGGCAATTTGAAAGCCTTTTGCGACACACACCCCGAAGCTATAAACGGCGCCATGCTCTTCAATACCGCCGCTATGTTACCTCTCTTCAAACTCACTCAACATCGCCCTGGCAGTTCGTTCACCTACGAAATAGCCAAACAGATTGGACTCCCCGATGAAATTATTGAAGATGCCATGTCGAAATCGGGGACAGCACAAATAGATTACGAGCGGAAACTAGAAGAGATAGAACTCGCCAAATTAGAGATAGATCGCAAACTTTTAATGATGACCCAAAGCGACGATAAGCTAGCGGAACTCATTGCCAGCTATAGCACCCAATTTTCAGAATTTGAGAAACAGCGGAAAACATTACTAAAAAATGCTAAAAATCAAGCCAATGCCATCCTCGAATCGGCGAATCAGATAATAGAGAAAACCATTCGAGATATTAAAGAGGCAAAAGCCGATAAAGAGAAGACCAAAAAGATACGAGAAGAGTTGGCAAAAAGCAAGGTAGAATGTGCAAAAGAGATTGAGAATATTGCCAAAAAAGATGAAGTAAAACCTATTGTTAAGATAAAAGTGCCTCCAAGCAAGCCCAAACACCAAGAGGAAGATGGCACTATTAAAGTGGGCGATAGCGTTTTCTTAACAGAGATACAAACGGTGGGGGAAGTAATTGACATACACGGCAACGACCTTACCGTAACGTTTAACTCTATTATGCTAAAAACAAGGGTTTCGAAAGCTACCAAAATCTCGAAAAAAGATGCTCGCGCCGCTACGCGACAAGGACCTGCGAAATGGAATGGGACAAAAATTGGCGATATTATGAATGAGAAAATTGCCAAATTCTCTACCCAAATAGATATTAGAGGGCAACGCGCTGAAGAGGCCATTCATGAAATTGAAACTTTTATAGACGAAGCTGTTATGCTCAGTATTAAAGACTTAAAAATCCTTCATGGTAAAGGGAACGGTATTTTACGCAGCGTTGTTCGTCAGTTTTTATCCAAAAGAAAAGAGGTAGCCTCTTTTGGCGACGAAATGTTAGAGTTAGGAGGCTGCGGCATTACAATTATCACCCTACGATAGGAATTATACATTATACATTAAATAAAAACCTATGAAAAAACATTCTCGAATTGCTACTATTCTCGTGGTGGTAGTATTATCAATGTATATCATTAAAGATATATATAACAAAGTAACTGAAGAGACGGTGGTTAGCACTGAAGAGACGAATAAAATGGAGGTTATTTTAAACAATATCTTTACGCGAAGCAGTGTAAGGAGTTACACTAACCAGGAGGTTGAATCGTGGAAACTTGAGCTTCTTTTAAAAGCAGGCATGGCCTCACCTACCGCTGGCAACAAGCAACCGTGGGCTTTTATAGTGGTAAACAGCAAGGAGTTATTGCAGAATATTGCCGATACACTAGAATATGGAAAAATGGTAGCTGGAGCTCCGTTGGCTATTGTGGTTTGCGGCGATACTTCGAAAGTAGGCGAAGGGAAAAGGGGCGAATATTGGATTCAAGATTGTTCGGCGGTAACCGAAAACATATTGTTGGCGGCGCACGGCATGGATTTAGGGGCGGTATGGGTTAGTCTTTACCCTATGGACGACCGAGTGGGGGCGGTAAAAGAGATGTTAGCGCTTCCCGAAAATATTATCCCTTTTAATGTGATACCTGTGGGATACCCTAAAGGGGAAGCAACCGTAAAACAGAAATGGAATCCCGATATTGTGAAATATAACAATTGGTAAATGAATTAAGGGGAGTTCTAAAAATTCCCCATCGATTTTATAATAATAATTAGAATGGACAAAAAACCTCTGTTTTACCCATCTTTGCGCGATATATTGGCATCTTTTCCCCATTTTTATCATCACATAGCAGGCTATGCTCTTCAAAAAATGAGAAAAATCTACTCAATATCTCAAATCTGGGCAAAGCAATTTTTAGAAGTCCCCTTAAGAAAAAACGATGACAGAAAAAGAGAAAATGTTAGCAGGCGAATTATACGACTGCGGCGATAGTGAGTTACAAGCGCGCTGGCACAAAGCTAAAGATTTAGAACGCGAATATAGTAATACCAATACACGCGACCGAGTGAAAATGGAGGCCATTCTCGACGAGTTGCTCGGCTCGCGAGGTAACCATTGTTGGATTGCTCCCCCCATTCACGTAGATTATGGAGAGCATATCCATTTAGGGAATCATGTAGAGATTAACATGGGATGTATCTTCCTCGATTGCAACCGCATTACCATTGGCGACTACAGTGGCATTGGCCCTGGGGTGAAGTTCTTTGCCGTTGGGCACCCACTCGAGCCTACGGCACGCTTGCCCGAAAATAGCAATTTCTGGAAATCGAGCACCGCTCCTATTACCCTCGGGAAGAATGTATGGATTGGCGGCGGCTCTATTATAATGCCAGGGGTAACTATTGGCGACGGCACTACTATTGGAGCGGGAAGCGTGGTTACCAAAAGTATCCCAGCTAACGTTTTGGCGGTAGGCAACCCGTG
This sequence comes from uncultured Lentimicrobiaceae bacterium, assembly GCA_964371885.1. Classification (GTDB taxonomy): domain Bacteria; phylum Bacteroidota; class Bacteroidia; order Bacteroidales; family WCHB1-69; genus CAYJOY01. The sequence goes on from CAYJOY010000012.1 coordinate 10,675, forward strand.
TAGAGTTATTAGGCAACTAAAACCCTAAAAAACAAAGAGAAACCCCTAAATTCGTTATTTCCAAAACGCAATTTTATCAATCTTCATCAATATACTCACTGTTTCAGATAAAAGCGTATCTTTGTCGCTTCATTTTTATAACAAATATTATGACACTTATTGACGGTAAAGAGGCGGCTAAACACATTAAGAACGAGCTAGCTACGATAACAGAAAAGTTAATAGAGGAGGGTAAACGCACGCCCCACATTGCGGCTATTTTGGTTGGCGACGACGGTGCGTCGAAAACATACGTGGAAAGCATTCAAAAAAATGCCACCAGCGTAGGATTTACCTGCTCCATATATCACCACCCCGAAAACATGAAAAAAGAGGAGTTTATTGATGTACTCCAATTTCTTAATCAAGACCCAGATGTAGACGGGTATATTATACAACTACCATTGCCTAAACATTTACAAGACATTAACTTAGTTGACTACATCAACTATAAAAAAGACATCGATTGTTTCCATCCTGTTAACATGGGGCGTTTAGTATTGGAAGAAGAGGCGTTTATTCCTGCTACTCCTAATGCTGTTATGGAACTTATTAAACACTACAACATTGAAGTTAAGGGAAAACGTTGCGTGGTGCTAGGTCGCAGTAATATTGTGGGCAAACCACTGGCACTATTATTAAGTCAAAAAGGGGAACATGCCAACGGCACTGTTACTCTTTGCCATTCGCAAACAGCTAATTTAAAAGAGGTTTGCGCCGAAGCCGACATCCTATGTGTAGCCATCGGAAAGCCTGAGTTTATTACTGAGGAATATGTTAAAAAAGGGGCTGTTGTTATCGACGTGGGGATTCATCGTATTGTTGACGAAACCACCGAAAAAGGGTATAGAATATGTGGGGATGTGAAGTACGATAACGTACTGCACAAGTGTTCGGCCATTACCCCAGTACCGGGGGGGGTCGGTTCCATGACTATGGCATGCCTGTTACTCAATACTTATCAAGCATTTAAAGGGAACAACCAATAAAAGTTGCTCCTAAAACAATCTTAAATACAAATCTCGGTTTTACAACGTTTAAACAACACGCTCTTTTCATCTTACACTTAAAGATAGGGAAAATGCCAACTAAAGAAAACAAAACGTTCGTAAAATTTCATAAAGTAGAAATCTTATATTAATAATAAATAATAAAAAAACAAAATTATGTTCACCGGAATCGTAGAAAAAACAGGAAAAATTGTAAATATAGAACAAGAAAACACCAACTTTCACTTTACTATTGAAGTGGACTTTGCCCATGAGCTTAAGATAGATCAAAGTATGGCACACGACGGCTGTTGTCTTACTATTGTAAAATTAGATGTAGCAAAAAAATCAGTATGTGGTTACTGCCATGGACGAAACCATGCTAAAAACCAATTTATCGTCGTGGTGTGTGGGTTACGAGGTTAACTTAGAGAGAAGCATGAAGTTAGATGCTCGCTTTGACGGCCACATTGTACAAGGGCACGTTGACCAGGTAGCTGTTTGCGAAAAAGTAATTGACGAAAACGGTAGCTGGCGATACTACTTTACATACGATGTAGATAAAAACAATTTTACAGTACCTAAGGGTTCTATTACTGTTAATGGCGTAAGCCTTACTGTGGTAGATTCAGAAAAAGGGCGATTCTCTGTAGCTATTATTCCTTACACTCAAATGGTAACCAATTTCCACAATTTCGCTCCAGGCACATTAATAAACATTGAGTTCGATGTTCTAGGAAAGTACGTTCAACGCTTAATGGAACAATATTTTGAGAACCAACAAAAATAATCGCAAAAAATCAACGTTCACTATCTTGTCGTTTTTTTGTGAACTCAAATAGTCAAATGTCTTCAAGAATACATAAACATCATATATTCAGTTATATAATACTAGCATTTTTTACAGTGCTCATTATTTCGTCATGCTCAACACGTCGAAATACTTTCCCAAACCGTGCATTTCATACCACTACATCTAAATTTAATGTCAATTTTAATGGAAAAGACGCATTAAAACAGGGGCAAGAGGCACTGAAATTGGCGGGTAAGGATAATTATATTGCTATGTTACCCATATATAATTATCCAACAAAGCAAGAATTAATGAGTGCGATGTCGCATTTCGACAAAGCTATTGAGAAAGGTTCGAAGTCTATCTTCAAACACTCAATGTTAATTCGCGGGAAGGAGCATGTAAAAACGATGGACGATGCCTATTTTTTAATGGGGAAAGCCTATTTTTACAAACAAGAATATAGAGATGCGCAACGCGTTTTCGACTATATAGAGATGAACTATAGGAAATGGGGATTAGCAGAAGAGGCTATGATTTATAACGCTCGCTGTGCTATTCGTCAAAATCAGTTCGACCGTGCTTACGGCGCTTTAGATAAGATTTACCTTGCCATTTCTGAAATGAACGACAAAAAGTTGATGCTCCAATACTATTTAGCCCAAGCAGAATACCAACAAACGGCTCCTGATGGAGATTTAGAACTTTGCGTCGAATATTTAGAAGAGGCATTACTATACAAACCTAAAAAAGATTTAAAAACGAGAATCTATTTTATCCTTGGGCAGATTAATGAAGACTTTGGCAACTCTAAATACGCCACCGAATATTTCACCAAAGTTACCAAAGGGACACCCCCTTACGAGATGCTTTTTAGTGCAAGAATGCACTTGGCTGCTAACTACGACGGCACACGCGAATCGCGTGAGGAGATTATAAAAGAGTTTGATAAAATGTTGGAAGAGGAGAAAAATGAAGATTTTAAAGATCAGATTTACTATGCCCTCTCCGAAATTTGTCGTATTGATGAGGACGACGATTGCAGAAAAGAGAATTTAGCCCTTTCCGTCTCTTCATCTACTAACAATATGTTCCAAAAAACATTCTCAGCAATCACACTAGCAGACATCTATTTTTCAGAAAATCAATACATGCAAGCACAAAACTACTACGATAGTGCTACCATGTCGATTCCGAAAAACTATCCAGATTATAAAAACATTATCAACAAATCGGAAGTTTTAAGAGAATTAGTAGACAACTTAAAGATTATTGCATACGAAGATAGCATGCAACGTATTGCCAAACTTTCGCCAGCAGAGCGCGACCGTTGGGTACGAAAAATGATTGCCGACTACACCGAGGAAGAGCGTCGACTACAAAAAGAAGAGGCCGACCGTATGTTGTTGCTACAATCTACTAGTAACTTTGCCAATGTAAATGTAAACACTACCGGTAGTACCGCATGGTATTTCTACAACCAGGGGTTGGTATCGGCAGGGGCGGTAGATTTTGCTCGCCGCTGGGGAAACAGAAAGTTGGAAGACAACTGGCGTATTAGTAGCAAGCAAGAACTCTCCTTTGATGAGATGGCCGATATGAACAGCGGAGAAGAAGGGGACGATGAAGAACAATACGATGAAGATGGCAACCTTATAGTACAACGGGAAGACGACCCTAAGGAGCCCGCTTTCTATACTCAAGACCTCCCTCTTACCGATAGTGCCATGGCCATTTCGGATAGCATAGTGGTAGAAGCGATGTACAACGCCGCATTAATATATGTGGATCTACTTCAAGATTATAAACGCTCGAACGAAATGTTTGAAAACTTAATAGATCGTTATAATAGCCACACACTTACCCCTGCAAGTATGTACCTACTGTATACTAACTATACCATTCTAAAAAGTATAAAAGCAGAAGAGTATAAAAACCTTATTCTCACCAACTACCCCGACTCCGACTACGCCAAACTACTCACCGACCCTAACTACTATAAAAAATTGGCAGAAGAGGCACTCGTTACCGAACGAAAATACGATGCCGCATACGCGGCTTATGCTGGTAAAAACTGGCAACAAACCATTGATCTTTGTAATGAAGTTATCCCTACTTTAGAAAAAGAAGATGAGCTAAAACCTAAATTTGAATACCTTAAAGCGGTCGCCTCTGGACAAACGCTCGGCGAGGATACGCTTCGTGTGCAACTTACCGCTATTATTTCAAAATATCCTACTCACGAAATAAAAGAGTTGGCTGAAATTTATCTTTCATTACTGAAACCTGCCACAACAGCAATATCCGAAACAGTTACTACCGTTGATAGCACTGGCAACGTGGTTACTACCACCACAACAACTAGCGGAGATGCTCCTTTTAAGTTTAATGAAAAAGAGAATCACTACGTTATTATTATTGTTCCTGTGAACAGTGTAAATGTGAACGATTTTAAAAACCAGCTTTCAGACTATAACGCTACCTATTTTAAATTGGCGAAGTTAAATGCCAACAGTTTCTATATTAATCAAGAAGAGCAAATGGTTACAGTGGCGCGCTTTAGAAACGCCAATGCAGCTATGGAGTATGTCGAATTTTTTAATGTAAGTAAAGAGTTCGAAACATTGGTTAACGATAAGGTGCTTACTGTTTATCCTATGGGTGCCTCGAACTATTCTACTTACTATAATAAAAAAGAGATGCGTCAATTCTACGACCAATTCTATAAAGATAATTATTTAAAATAGAATCCATAGAGATCCATGAACTTTGCGATCATAGAGCATCAAGATTTTAGCGTCTCACACAGCTACTGCAAAGGTTGCGAAAATCGGTGTAGTATCAAATCGATAACATTCTCTAATGGGAATCGGCACTTCTCTGGCAATCAGTGCGAGAAAATATTTTCCAATAATAAAGATTCAGTAAGGAAAGGGCTCAATTTACACGCGGAGAAATACCAACTCCTTTTCGATAGGGTAAAACCACTTACCGAAGAGGAGACGCGGCAAAGCATTGGCATACCGCGTGCTTTGGGGATGTTCGAGAACTTCCCTTTTTGGCATACACTGCTTACCGAGGCTGGCTTTAACGTTACCCTCTCCTCCCCTTCTTCGAATACTTTATATAACTCTGGAATTGCCACTATCATGTCCGACAATATCTGTTACCCTGCCAAACTCATGCACGGTCATATCCAGGATTTGCTCGACAGAGGGGTAGAGCATATTATGTATCCATACGTAATTCATGAGATGAAAGAGGACGAAAACTCGCAAAAGAGTTACAACTGTCCTATTGTATCTGGCTACTCCGACGTACTAAAGAGTGCCCTCGATGCCAACAGCAACCAACATGTTCGCTTCGACGTGCCCGTGGTCTCTTTTCACGATTATTCTTTAATGGAGAAAGGGTGCATGCGCTATCTTCTTTCTCTAGGAGTGCCCAAGCGGAGGGCTAAAGGTGCTATTACGGCTGCTTTTGAAGAGCAGTGCAACTATCTATCTACGCTCAATGCACGCGCCACCGAAACAGCCAACAACTCCGAAATGGTGATTGTATTAGCGGGACGCCCCTATCACATAGACCCTCTCATTCAACACAAAATTGCAGAAAACGCCGCCGATATGGGTGCCGATGTGATTACTGAAAACATTGGTGGCAAAGAAAACAGCACTATATTTCAAGAAACACTACACATATCGCAATGGGCATACCCAAACCGCCTGCTCAAAGCGGCGCATTGGGTTAGCCAACAACCGCAACATGTACAAATGGTGCTCCTCACCTCGTTTGGCTGTGGGCCCGACGCGTTTATTCTCGACGAAGTAAAAGAGGTATTACGCCGAAAAGGGAAGAATCTTACAATATTAAAAATAGACGACGTTAACAATATTGGCTCCCTCCGGCTACGCATCCGCTCTATGCTGGAAATGACTAACTTACAGAAAAGAGAGGAACGCAACCTGCCGTTTGAAACCACTAAAATATTTGGAATTGAAGATAAACATAGGACTATTATTGCACCATATTTCGCCAATACCTATTCCGAATTCCTTCCCTCTATCTTTAAATTAGCTGGTTATAAATTAGTTAACCTACCGCCACCCACTGCTCAAGATGCTGAATTGGGGTTACAATTTGCCAACAATGAGGTATGTTACCCCGCTACGTTGGTAATTGGCAGCGTTATTAATGGATTAAAAAGTGGGAAATACCACACCGATGAAGTAGCTGTAGCTATTACCCAAACGGGAGGCCAATGTCGCGCATCTAACTATATATCACTCATTAAAAGAGCCTTAATACAATCTGGGTTTCAAGATATTCCAGTGGTTTCTATTGCTACCGATGTAGATCCAACTACACAACCTGGACTTCAAATTAACTTCAAGAAGTTAATTAAAATTACCCTCTATGCGCTTCTCTTTGCCGATGCACTCTCGCGAATGTATTATGCGTCGGTGGTACGCGAAAAAGAGAAAGGGAAGGCGAAAGCATTACGACAATATTATATTGAAAAGGCTTTCCCCCTTATTGAGAGCAAGAACTACAAGGCCATTGTTCTGTTACTTAACGAAGCTGCCACTGCCTTTAACCAAATTATAGTACACAAAAAACTACCTCGCGTGGGCGTTGTTGGCGAAATATATTTAAAATATAATGAGTTTAGCCATCTTAATGTGTTAGACTGGTTGGCAGAACAAGGTTTAGAGTGCATAGCTCCATCATTATACAATTTCTTTGCTAATAGCTTTGTTAATCAACATATTAACAAAAAATATCACATCAAAAAAACGAGCACCCCTACATGGGTTTCCGATATTTTCTATAAAATTATGCTCTTAACGGTGAATAAGTTTAACAAAGCGTGCCAACCATTCCCTTACTACCTCCCTTTCTCCGACATTTTTCACGAGGCTAAACTATCGGAACAGATTATTCATCCGGCGGCCAACTTTGGCGAAGGGTGGCTTATTCCTGCAGAAATAGCCGCATTTGCCGAACAAGAAATATACAATGTTATTAGCTTACAACCATTTGGATGTATTGCCAATCATGTTATTTCGAAAGGGATTGAAAAAAAGGTAAAAAAAATATATCCGAAAATGAACCTATTATCGTTAGATTTCGATGGCGGTGTTTCTGCCACTAACATACACAATAGACTCCATTTCTTAGTTGAAAACTCCATAAAAACACCATGAAACCACACATAGAAATAAAAGGGGCAAAGGCCAATAATTTAAAGAATATTGACATTAACATTCCCCGCAATCAGTGGGTTGTAATTACGGGGCTTTCGGGTTCGGGAAAGTCTACACTCGCCTTCGACACCCTTTATGCCGAAGGGCAACGCCGTTATGTAGAGAGCCTTAGTGCCTATGCTCGCCAGTTTATGGGCAAACTTACGAAACCAGAAGTTGATCATATAAAAGGGATTCCCCCTGCCATTGCCATTGAGCAGCGCGTCTCCTCTCGCAATCCACGCTCTACGGTAGGCACATCTACCGAAATTTACGAATACCTGAAACTGCTATTTGCACGCGTGGGAAAAACCATCTCTCCCATTTCGGGAAATGAGGTAAAAAAGGAGGATCTTGCAGATGTGCTCAAATATTTAGATACACTGAACGAGAATGATACCATTTATGTGCTAGCACCTGTACTCCTTATATCGGGGAGAGAGCTTGGGGAACAGCTAGACATCTTAAAAAAACAAGGATACAGTCGTGTAGTAGTGCAAGACGAAATGGCCAATATTGACGACCTTTTAGCACAAAAAAAACTCAAAAAAAGCCTTAAGCCCTCCCTGCTCATCGACCGTTTTAAGGTTAAAAATTTGAATGATAACCAACAACGTCTCACCGATTCAATACAAACGGCGTTCCTAGAAGGGAAAGGAGAGTGTTTTATACAAGTAAATAGTAATGAAAATATAACGGTTCGCAAGTTTAACAACCGATTCGAGTTAGATGGCATCATTTTTGAGACCCCTACGCCTCATCTTTTTAGTTTTAACAACCCCTACGGCGCGTGCCCCCATTGCAACGGCACGGGTATAGTAGAAGGAATTTCATCGGAATTAGTAATTCCCGATCCAAGAAAATCGCTATTTGAAGATGGGGTGGTGTGTTGGCGTGGCGAGAAAATGCGCGAATACAAAGAACTTTTTATCAAACAAGCTCGTAAAATAAAATTTCCGATACACAAACCCATTGGTGAACTCACCCCTGCGCAGTTCGATATGTTGTGGGAAGGAGATCCTGAAAAAGAGGTGATTGGCGTACTTCCATTCTTCGCCATTTTAGAATCGCAAACCTATAAAATGCAATGCCGTATTATGCTTTCCCGTTTCCGCGGACGGGTAACCTGCACACAATGTAAGGGGTTAAGGCTGCGCAAAGAATCGAACTATGTGAAAGTGGGCGAACGCTCTATCTCCGACATTGTTGCCATGCCTATCGATAAGGTATCGCAATTCTTTAACAACCTCACTTTTAAAGTAGAAAATGATGAAAAAATAGCCAAACAGCTACTTACTGAAATACGAGCCCGACTGCAATTTTTATTAGATGTGGGGCTGGGATATTTAACACTTAGCCGATTAAGCCAAACCCTTTCGGGAGGCGAATCGCAACGCATTAATTTAGCTACTTCGCTAGGCAGCAGCTTAGTAGGATCATTGTATATATTAGACGAGCCCAGCATTGGACTACACCCTCGCGATACCGAACGGCTTATAGGGGTAATGCAACGTTTGCGCGACATTGGGAACACCGTAGTGGTGGTTGAACACGATGAAGACATTATCTGCAACGCCGACTATGTGATTGACCTCGGGCCACGCGCCGGACGATTAGGGGGCGAGGTGGTTTTTGCCGGTACTGTAGAAGAGCTTCTCAACAACAACAATAACCTCACCTCGCAATATATTAGAGGAATAAAAAAAATGACCAACGGGAATACCCTCTCTATCCCAATACCAGAAAAACGACGCCCATGGAGAAACTATGTTACTATTAATCATGCTAACATACACAACCTTAGAAATATAAGTGTCGACATTCCGCTACAAGTATTCACTGTAGTTACAGGGGTAAGTGGGTCGGGAAAAAGCTCACTTATTAAGAATATTTTATACCCCGAGCTATCTAAAAAGCTTTACTATCAAAAAGTTGATGAGAGCAATGTCTCTTCAAAAGTAAAGATCAGCACTAACAATATTAAGGAGGTAGTATTTGTAGATCAGAATCCTATTGGAAAGTCTACGCGCTCTAATCCTGCTACTTACATTAAAGTATACGACGATATTAGAGAGCTATATGCTCAACATCCATTATCGAAACAACGCAACTATAAGCCTGGCTTTTTCTCGTTTAATG